>JAJZKY010000011.1 GCA_021803885.1 Planctomycetota bacterium | reverse complement strand
CCTCGTCATGTCGTTGAGTCGTTGTGGTGAATGACCCGTCGTAACATCGTCGGAATGTTATTGAGCAGATTTAATTATAACCGCGTAACGGCAACCATAGTCCATATATCTGTCCGTGAACGGTTACATAATTTCATCACAACGACATGATAAACAACGAACAACGAACAACGAGCAACGAGCAACGAACAACGATTGATGAACCATGCTCAAAAATCAATAATCAATGAACAACTATCTTTGCGTTCTTCGTTTCTTGGCGGTTCAAAACTCATAATTTCACCACAACGACATAAAAAACTGTCGTGACTTCAGCACTTTTAAGTGTGGCGCAGCGTAACGTTTCATTAAGGCCCAAAGGCCGTCTCATTACTCATTACTCATTGCGGCGCGACCGCAGGGTGGGCAATGTTGGTGGGCTGGCTGTGAAAGGTAACAAGAATTCTTTTTTTCTATGCCGCCACATCCCTGCGGACAATGTCTACATTGCCCGCATCATGCGAAGGTTATATTTCGCAATTGGTTCTCAACCACCGCAAGACGCCATAGCGCGTCCATAGGCGTAAATCCATGTGTTTAATATCTCACCGCATGAAGGCGTATGCTATTGGGTGCTACCATATTTTTTCTGACGGGGGTGAGATTTTCAGAATTAACGCGCGGGCCAAGGCCACGCGGCTAAAATGAAATTTTTGGGTAAAGGGCTACGAAAATGATGGGGGATAAAAGAATTGCCAAAAATAATTTGGCCGCACCCTATGCTATTTTATTAAACCGGCAGCCAGATCAGCAGCCAATTTTCCGACCGCCGCCGGCACATCAGGCTTGGCGGTGGTTAGTTCCTGGGTGATGGCTTTAACAATTGCGGATCCAACAATAATACCATCGGCCAGCCCCGCCAGTGCCGCGACCTGATCGCGGCGTGATATGCCAAATCCCACACATATATTCCGGGCGGTCAGCGCGCGCAGGGCTTGCAGGTTCGCCGACACATCGGCCGGCAGAGACTGCCGCACGCCGGTGATACCCGTAACGGAAAGGTAATAAACGAAGCCGGTGCATAGTGCGGCGATTTTTGTACGGCGTTCGGAAGGTGTGGTTGGGGCAATAAGCAGACTGCTTTTTAGATTATAGCGTTGCAGAGTCTCAACCAATGCCGGGGCTTCTTCCAGAGGAACATCAGGCAGAATTAATCCATCGATTCCCGCCTCCGCGGCATGTGCGGCAAAAGCCTCCGCACCATGTTTAAAAATAATGCTGAAACTGACCATGGCCATAACCGGAAGAGAAAAACCATGGTCTCGTATTTTCCTGAACGCGTGTAAAATCTGCTGCACCGTAGTGCCATTTTGCAACGCCAGCCGGTAACTTTCCTGAATAGTCGGACCATCGGCAACCGGGTCGGAAAACGGAAAGCCCAGTTCAATACATCCCGCCCCGGCTTGTTGCAGCGAATCCAGAACCGGCCCCAGAATATCGAGGCTGGGATAACCAGCGGTCACAAAGGGGCACAGTATAGCGCGATGATTCCGTGCTGGAGCGGCAAACGCGGCTGTTAACCTGTCGGTCATATTACTGCTGTACCAGAGGATGCGCGTAATAACCAATCATCGCCAGGAAGCGGTTGGCATTAAGTATTGGCACCGAGAGATTGACCGCCTTCTGTTGCAAATGCCGGTAACGATTCTGCTGAGCGCGTCGTTGCGCCAGCAAAGCGGCCGTCTGCGGTGTACGCACCGCGTTGAAATTCAGCAGCGATTCGCTGGGCTTGGAACCAAGCACCAGAAAATCCGTTTGCGTTGTAAGATGCTGGTCCACTATACCACCCCAAGATTCCACCATGCGCACAATCTGACGGCGACCGGCAGCGGTTGGAACCCCGTTACCATTGATATCAAAGTCACCATAAATCACAAAATGGTATTGACGATTTTGATTCTTCTGAAATACGGGATTAGCGATCAGATCGCCGGCGAATATCTGACGGCCAGGCTTCAGATGCGTAATCCGGCAAACCGAGGCATATTTTCCAACCCGGATCACGACGATGGAACCAACTCCTCCGCCTTTCGCCCCGGTGTTAACACCAAGATTCGGACTATATACCGCAAAGGAAAGTCCCATCGTAACACGCTGCGTACTGCCCAGGTTGATGTACACATGGTCAGTTGCCGGGGAAACATGAATGACTTTTCCATCCGGCTGACTAAGAATGGCATTGGCGCCGGTATTGGGCGCCCGATACTCCGCAATCTGCGTTCGCAGGGTTTGCACCGCCGACTGCCGCGCATCAAGTTCCTGTTTCAGTTGTTGAATCTGCACGACCTGTACGCGTAAGGCGGAAATATACTTCTGCTGCTCGCGGGTAATTTGCTGTTGCAGGGTTCCGGCTTCCGCAGCCACCTGGTTATTGGCAACGTTAAGTTTCGCGGTCAGAGCTTCAATATTGTTCTGGGCCGCCGTCAATTTGTCGTTAATCGCGTTAATATCATCTTTGAAGCTGGTGCGTGTGGATTCAAAGCGGCGCTGATAATCGGCCAGTTGGGTATGATAACTTTTAATGCGGCTGCGGGCATTAAGCAGTTCAGTGTTAATCTGAGATAGAGCCAGCAAGAGAGGCTGACCGTTCATCCCCACTTTTTCCAGCGTGGTGTTAAGTGGACCGGAAGGACTGACCAACTGCGAAACCGCCGCGCCGCTGTTGCCGCTGATTTTGGTTTCCAGCAGTTGGATCTGCTTGATCAGCTGCGCTACAACCGTATTACTGGTGGTAGCATTAGCTTTGAGGTCGGCAATCATTGGCATATTCTGATCTGCCGCCGAGGCGATCAATGACATATTCTGCTGCGCGGTTGACGCGGTCAATTCCGCTTTGCCCAGCTGCAGATACAGCATGATGGCTGCCGCCGCCGCCGCAAAGAAAAGGGTCACGAAAACAATAAGCGCGTAAGGTGGCGCGCTGCGCTGGGTGCGTACTGTTGCCATAGGTGAAAGCCTCCGTAGCGAAACATCCTGACCGGCAAGCCGAGCTTTCGCGGAACTAACGACCTTCCATCAGTCGAAACTTGAGCCGCGACAACCTCGGCGCTGTGCTAAAACTATCGCCGCTTTTGGCGTCTAGGTCAAGTGACCGTAAGGAAAATATCCCAACCCCGGATTACCGGTTGGCCGTTGGGTGCCGGACGTACTATCCAAACAATGCAAACACAAGGCCTGATTTTAGTGAAATTTCACTAAAAATAGATGTTTATACCCAGCACCATATTGATCTCATTCGGTTGCCGACTTCCCATCCCGCAACTCTCTTGCCGTGGCCGGGTACTTTTCCAAATTGCAAATTTCGTAACCGTTCACGGACACACAGCTTAGCCAAACGGGCTATGGTTGTCGTTGCGTGGTTATACTGATTAAACATAGGAGTTCCGTAGCGTGGGCATGTTGCCCATGAATAGCGCGTTCCGGTTGCCTGATAATATGGCTATGGCGTCACGGGCAAGATGCCCGTGCTACTACTTCAAGTGACTCCCTGCCGATGGCGCAACCCTCGGTCGCGGCTTTATGAAGCATTCCGGTGGGATAAACCCACCGACTCGCGTCCCCCCTGTGTCCCATGTTCTAACTTCTATGTTCTATTTATTACTCATTAACTACAGAACGACCAGCTCCCTGGCCGGCTTATCATATAAATTCCGCGTTCTCATTATTCATTGTTATCACTACGAACTGTGGGAGAATTTATTGCCTGGCCGTGAACGTTACCAAATTTCAAATCTCAAATTCACTTGCAGCACCGCATGGCCATGCCGGTGTTCCGGAAAACCGGCCGCAACCATCGCGCTTCCTTGAATGATCACGGCATATTGGGAATAGGCTCGTAATAACTTCCCGATTGGCATTACCATTGAATACTCCACCACCGGCAAGCCGGTGGCCATATCACGGACAGTGCTCCGGAATCCGCTTACCAACCGACGTAAAGACTATTCGGAAGTTATTATGCTTCAGTTCCTTAAACGGAGTTGGCCGAAGGCCGGGACGGCGGATCGTCCGCCTCTGGTGCCGCACCAGGCTCAATACCCAGGTCTTTGACTTTCTTGTTGAGGGTATTGCGGTTAATGCCCAGAAAATCCGCAGCTTTAATTTTGACATCGTCGCAGCGCCGCAGGGCTTTTTCCAGTAACGCCTTTTCCACCCGTTGCATGACCAGATCATAGATTTCCCCTTCCCGCAGGGAGTATTCACCAAGCGCCTGATCAGCCAACCGATGGACTACGGAATCAAAAGTTTCACTGGCGTTGCCGGCGCGGCCCTGTTGCGCAAAAGCGCGGATGGCGGTGGGCAACAGGTCTTCCGTAAGCGTATCACCGCGGCTTAATACCACGGCGCGCTCGATCGCATTTTCCAGTTCACGCACATTACCCGGCCAGGGATAGCGCACGAGCGTGTTGACCAGATCACGGCTTATCTTGTTAAGATTTTTTCCATTCTCGGCATTGAACTTATCAAAAAAATAATCAATAAGTTTGGGGATATCTTCGCGGCGATTACGCAAGGCCGGGAGGTGGATTGCCACTACATTAAGCCGATAAAATAAATCTTCACGGAATTTTCCCTTGGCGACTTCTTCCTGCAGATTCAAGTTGGTGGCCGCAATAATGCGGACATCGACGCGGATCGTTTGCGTATCGCCCACGCGTTCAAATTCGCGTTCCTGCAATACCCGCAAAAGTTTTACCTGCAGGGTGATATCGAGCGTGCCGATTTCATCAAGAAACAAGGTTCCAGTGTTGGCGGCCTCAAAACGGCCAATTTTATCGCGAATGGCTCCGGTGAAACTGCCTTTGATGTGGCCAAAAAGTTCCGATTCCAGCAGCGTGCCGCTTAAGGCGCCGCAATTAACACGGATAAAGGGTTTGTCCGCGCGATTGGAATTAAAGTGTATGGCTTTGGCAATCAATTCCTTGCCCGTGCCGGTTTCACCGAATATCAGTACCGTCGCCCGACTGGTCGCCACTTGCGCAATGGTATCAAATACCTCCAGCATGGTCGGCGAGGCCCCGATAATGCTGTCAAATTTATACCGGCTTTGCAGCGTGCTGCGCAGTTGCCGACGTTCTTCCAGCCATTCTTCCCGTTCGGTGGCGACAATAGAATTAATACGGATGGCCTGCGCGATAAAAGCCGCAATAATCTCCAGCAACCGCTGGTCATTGGCCAGGGTTTCAACATCCATAAACTGCTTGTCCACGGATAAAGCCCCGCAGGCTTTGGACTCAATAAGAATCGGTACGCAAATAAAACTTGTGACCCGCCCCGGCACCGCCAGACGTGCTCCTGTGCGATTAAGAAATTGAATTTCTTTACTGATATCCGCTACCACACGCGGCTTACCGGTTGCCACTACCTGCCCGGTGATACCTTCCCCCACATCGTAGCGTCCCCGCTGAATTTCATCGGCCGTGAGGCCCAAGGCTGCTTCAATCCGCAATTTACACGTGGTGGAATCCATCAGCACCATTGAGCCGCGCTCCATGCCTAACCGATCCGCCAGTACCCGCATGGTCTGATCAAACACCACATGAAGGTCCAAACCTGATGATAAAGCCCGCCCGACTTCAGTGAGAATAGTTAATTCAAGTTCCGCACGATCCATAACCACAACCCTTAGCGATCTTCCATGATTTTATCCACACCGCCCGGCCCCACTGCCGCAACTCAGTTCGCATTGCGAAAACGGTGATGGTTATTGTACTATGCAAATACGCCAAGATGAACCATGTATCTTGGGCGCATGATATTCCACCATGGAACAGCTCGTTGTCCATGGTTGAGTTCCAATATTAGATTTTAAGTAATCGTTCACAGCCCGGCTACCAACATCACCCGCGATTGGCTACCGTATGAACCGCTGTTGAACCGCCAAGAGTAGAGGCTGCAGCAGCACAATTACTGCTGTGGCTCCCCTCCTCGAACCGAACAGGCGGATTTTCCGCATTCAGCTCTCTCGGTACCTCACTTCCGTGAAGCTTTATCCCGTCCATTTCCGACGGTTTGTCTTCACAGCACAGCCTGGTCTCGGCTTGTCCATTATAGAACCGTAATGGCAGGTAAAACCTGCCAGCGGGCAAGGGCATGCCTCTTACCGAAACGTGGTACCATTACGACTCCTGCATTTTTAAGTGTAGTTCAAAGCAAAGTCTCATTAAAGCCGCCAGGCTTTCTCATTACTTATTATTCATTACGCCGTGGCCGTCGCGTTGCGTCTGTCCCCTGTAACCTCGTCGCCTTGTATTTTAATTTTCGCAGTTATGGACCTGTGAACGGTTACGGCATCGGATACTTATTGCCCCATGGAAGTGGTATGATGCCTGGTGCTCTGTCACGCCTGGAAATTAGCTTTGACGGACGACCAGGGAGACTTGGGCGCGAAGTGAAAGGGAAGGTTTATTTGTGAATACTCTGACGACGAGCGACAAAAGCCCACAGAACCCTTGGCCTCCGCCGATTGGGCTGGCTGGAAACGGGTCATCTGCGGCGTTGTAGCGGCTCAATGGTGTTTACTGGACTTGATTTTCGCCGCTCTCCGTTTGCATCTGGCCCTTTTCCAGCCAATCAAAGCTAATTTACAGGCGTGACAGAACACAAGGGCGATTATGATGGCAAAAGCATTTAAACGCTGGACCTCTCCTTCGGCCTCGCGGGCCACACTGCGGCCATGGTATATAGCCCACGCACTGGCGGCGTTTTTGACAACACTGACATCCAATGCGGTCTATTTCTTTGCCGGATATGAACTGCATACATCGGTCCAAGTGCGACTGGCCATGGCGGCCGTTGCGGGGCTGATCTATGGCCTAACAGCGTTTGTTGGCGGGCGCATGGTGGATAAATTTGGCCGGCGTCGTGTAGGCTCCAGCATGGCGATCGCCTGCATTGCAATTTGTTTTCTGGGCGCGGAAGCGGTGAGTTTTCACAATCTGGCGGGGCTTTTTATTTTTCTGGTGTTGCTCAATGGCTGTCTGGGCCCGCTGTGGCCCGCCATCGAATCCGCCATAGCCCGCTGTCCCGGAAATATGTCATTAAGCCGGCGCATGGCCCTGTACAATCTGAACTGGTCCGGAGCCGGCTTTATCGCAGTGTGCGTGCTTGGAACGCTGGCCAGTTGGCTGTCCTGGGCGGGAGTTTTCTTTATAGCCGCCGTGATGAGCATCGTGGTCTGGTTCATTATCGCACGCCGGTCGGACCCTCAAATCGTCAACGCTGCTTCACCTGTCGCCGCCATACGCAAAGATCAGCGGCGTAACGAAAGCAAGTTGCAAGCGTCTGATCCCCGGAAAATCCTGCATATAGCGTGGCTGTCCAATATGCTGGCGTTTGTCGCCGCCAACACGGTTACCCCTTTTATGCCCACCATTACGCTGGCCCTGGGGGTTAAATCTTACGCTCTGGCTACAGCCCTGGCTTCCATTGCCTCTCTGGCCTGCCTTGGGGGATTTATCATTACCATATTTTGGACCAGCTGGCACTATCAGATACGCTGGACAATTATTCCATTTTTGACCCTGACAGTTGGAGCCGTCTCCATGCTGTTAAGCCAGTCTCCGTTGATGTATGCATTCACCCAGATACTTTACGGTCTCTCCGTGGCTCTGCTGTATTCGGGTTCAATCTATTACAGCCTGCATCTTGGATCCGGAGCGGCTGCGAAAGCGGGCATACATGAGGGTTTGATCGGCGCTGCCGCAGCATTGGGACCGGCGCTGATTGCGGTAACCGGCGCGCCGGAGGCTGTTGAACCTAAAGCCTGGGCCTTGCTGCTGGTATTAGGCGTCGGTGGCAGCCTGATGAGCTATTGGGCCCGACGCGCCTATAACGGTAAACGGGCGGAGAGATGAAAATCCCAGTTTAGCCGCAATAATACATGAGTGCATAAGAAACCGTTCACGCCTGCCTATATGCCGCATTCAAGGCGTCGGATGGGGCATACCTGCAGGCAAAAACGATTACCAGATTTTTATCCGTCCAAAAGCAAGTAGTGCGCTCCGCCGATACGCGCAACATGCTCCGCGCCATTTTACAGGCTATAACCCACCGAAACGGCGTTCGCGGCGGGCATAATCCGCCAGCGCCAGGTCAAACTCCGCCTCGGTAAAATCGGGCCAGCAGACCTCGGTGACAAACAGCTCCGCATAACTGATCTGCCAGAGCAGATAATTGCTTACACGCATTTCTCCGGCGGTACGAATAAGCAAATCTGGATCGGGCATCCCGGCGGTGTAAAGATGTTGGGCGATAGTCTGTTCAGTGATAGCGTCGGCGTTAAGTAATCCGGCTTGTACTTTGTGGGCTATCGCCCGTACGGCATCGGTAATTTCCAATCGCGAACCATAATTGACCGCCAGACATAACGTCATACCGGTATTACCATCCAATGCAGCAATGGTGCGGTCCAATTCCTCCAGAACCGCCGGCGGCAGTCCCTCCCGCCGGCCGATTTGCCGAAAGCGGATATTATTTTTCAGCATTACCGGGCGTTCACTGATCAGGTAGTCGATATATAACCGCATGAGCGTATTGACCTCCGTGGCGGGGCGACTCCAGTTTTCCACGGAAAAACTATAAAGCGTCAGTTGCTTCAACCCCAGGCGAGCGGCATGCTCAACAATTTTCCGCGCGGTAACAGCACCGGCACGGTGGCCTTCAGTACGGGGTTGCCCCCGCCGCCTGGCCCAGCGGCCATTACCGTCCATAATGACGGCCACATGCTTCGGCAGGCGGGATGCCGGTATGGTTTCCGGTTTGGAATGTGGGGAAAGCGTGCTCATGCAACTCCACGTTTAACCGCTGGACGCTCCAACAAATCACCATCACTGCGCCGCATTTAATGCACAGGGTAAATCAGCGTTTGATGCCGGGCCGGACCTACGCTGACAATACGAATCGGCAAGTTGACGTACGCGGCAATCACATCCAGATATTTACGGGCATTAACGGGTAAATCCCCCAAGGTTCGAGCCTCCGAGAGCGTCTCATGCCAACCCGGTAAATCCTGGTAAATCGGTTCGGCCTTTTGTAATTCATACGCATCCGGTGGAAATTCGTTCGTGACCTGACCCGCAATTTTATAGCCCGTGCAGACGTGTAACGTATCAAATGTAGACAGCACATCCAGCAGCATGATGCACAATCCCGTTACGCCGCCAATTCGCGTGGCATAGCGCAAGGCTACCAAATCCAGCCAACCGCAGCGCCTCGGACGACCGGTGGTGGTGCCAAATTCATGCCCGCGTGTGCGGATACGATCCCCAACGGCATTATTCTGTTCCGTCGGGAAAGGTCCGGCTCCCACCCGGCTGCAATAGGCTTTGACCACGCCCAGAACCGTGGTGACTCTCTGCGCCGGCACGCCGGTACCCGCTGAAAGCCCCGTACCGCAATTACTGCTGGTGACAAACGGAAAGGTGCCGTGGTCCAGGTCCAGTAACACTGCATTCGCTCCTTCAAATAACAATCGCTTGCCATCATCTATAGCCTGATGCAGAAGCGCGGAGGTGTTGCAGACATAGGGCTGCAGCAGTTGTCCATAGCTGCGGTATTGCTCCAGCATCGGCTTCCATTCCAGCGGCGGAGCTCCATACAGACTCTTGAACAGATGATTTTTATCCGCCACCACGCGCTGTAATTTGTCGCTTAATCGCGTTTCATCCAGCAAATCCGCCATGCGGACGGCCATGGATCGCCCCGCTTTATCCGCATAGCACGGCCCGATGCCGCGTGCGGTGGTACCGAGCTTGTTATCTCCCAGGCGTTGTTCAGAAAGTTGATCCTGTAATTTATGGTAGGGCATAACCACATGGGCTTGACTGCTGATACGCAGATTATTTTCCACCGCGATCCCTTCCCGGATCAATTGATCCATTTCCTGCAGGAGTTGCGCGGGGTCAAGAACTACGCCGTTGGCCAGCACCGAGGTGCACCGAGGGTGCAGAATACCGCTGGGAATTAAATGAAACGCAAATTTTTGATCACCTACCTTCACCGAATGTCCGGCATTGCTGCCACCATTCCAACGAATCGCAAAATCAAACTGTGACGTTAAAAGATCAACAATTTTACCCTTGCCCTCATCGCCCCACTGCAGGCCGACAATGGAAGTATTTCCCAGTGTATCCGATAGTGTCAGTTCAGACTCCATGCCATGCCTTTATCAAAACAACAGTCCATTCCATTCACCAGTGCCCGACAATACATCCACAGCGCCGGCAATTCAAGACCACAGACATTTTATCAACCATGGATAAGCCCCTGTTTAGACATCATCCACACTTATGGTGTGCATCATTGAGTCATCTGGTATTTGAACAACCATGCGACTTTAATCTGCACGCTGACAGCAAAGTTGTCGCCGGACCCGCCGAAAATCACATGTTTTATAGTGTATTATTCATGGCCATAGTGTAAAAAACATCCTTAGCACCAGTATCGCCAGGCCAAGATTGGTACACAAAGAAGTATACATATCCACCACGTCAACCCGACGTTTCTGGCGTACCACAAACCACCGCAGGACATTACGGTGCGGGCATTGATATCCCGACCGGTGCCGATTGGTTCGGGTAGCCGCACCCAGAGATTGGAACCTGTAAGTCATAGGGTTTATCCATTGGCGATGAAATGTAGTAATCGCTTGCCTTTGCGGTATAATGAGCGCATGATAATTCAATCCATCGCAGGCTGGAATATTGCTGGCCTTGGAGAGATGGCTGAGCGGCTGAAGGCGCCGGTTTCGAAAACCGGTTCGTGCGCAAGTGCGACGTGGGTTCGAATCCCACTCTCTCCGTTGCTGTTTATGCAGGTTTCCTGCATGTTCAGCGGCTTTTCTTCACTTTGGGCGGACGCGATGGTTTATCCACCAAGTAATTGTTACGTATATATATTGGCTCGCATCTGCCACCAAAGCTGCGCCTCAATGAATAATGAATAATGAGACGGCTTGGTGGCCTTAATGAGACATTACGCCGCACAACACTTAAAAGCGCCAAAGTCACAATAGTCTTTTGTTCGTTGTTCGTCGTGTTGTCGTGTGATTGTTGTCAAATTGTTTTGTCTTTATTCATTATTCATTTCCGGCGGGATAAACTCGCCGGCTCGCACCCTTGTCCTTCGTCCTAACTTCTAATTTCTACATTCTATTCATTATTCATTATTCATTGTTAATTGTTTATTATTCACGGTTATGGCCCCGTGAATGTTTATAATATTGAGTCAGGCGCCTCTATCCGATGAAGGACTCCGTTGCGTTAAACGCGCGCCAAGAATATTGAATTTGAGCCAGGCCTGGCTTTTCCAACGCCAAAAACTCCAAATACCGGAAATACAAACATACAACGTGGCCATTACCCATGGGCCGGGAGCGCCCCATTGTGGCTTCAGCCACATCACCACTCCTCCGCCGCCCACGCAAAGTCCCCAGGCTAAAGCCGTAGTATACAATGTTGGTACCAGTGTATCACCAGCTCCGCGTAAGGCTCCAAGATACACAATATTCATGCCGTCAAATATCTGAAATATTGCGGAGAATATCAGTAAATTTTCTGCTATATGCCGCTGCGCCGGCGGGCCAAGCATGAAATGTGCCAAAGCGCCGCGCCAAAATAAAAATATCAATCCACAAAACCCCATGTAGATTACGCTGATGGTTACCGCCCATCGGGCCGCGGATTTGGCGCCAACCTGGTCGCTTTGACCTATACGTTTACCCACCAATGCGCACGCCGCCATGCTCATTCCCACAGCCGGCATAAACGATAAGCTCAGATAACGCATGACCGCACTTTGAGCTTCCGCGGCCGCAGCACCAAAATGGTCTACCCAGGCCAGAGAAAATATTGTCCAGCACAGAATATCACTTGAAGATTGTACCCCTGCCGGTAAGCCGATCCGCAACACCTGCCATAATTTCCTTATATCCAAACGCCAGGCGCGAAGGGTTTCAAACTTGACCCGATAGGGCCGTGCAAAAAAAATAATCAGCAGAAGCACCAGCGAGACTCCGGAGGCTATACTGGTAGCCAGAGCGGCCCCCAACAAGCCTAAACGTGGTGCGCCCAGATGGCCAAAAATAAGTATCCAATCGAGTACTACATTCACCACATTGCCCACAGCGCCGGCGGTAAACTGATGTATCGGACGATGCACACCCAGAAAAAAATTGCCCAGGACGGCGTTGGCAAAACTGATGGGAGCGATCGCCAGCATGATTTGGGCGAAAAGCGTTTCCAGATGTAAGAGTGGATTATGGTGCCCTAACAGCTCAAACCACCACGGAACCACCGGAATCAAGGCATAAAACACTGCCGATGCCACTGTTGCCAGCCACAATCCCTGCCAGGTAAAACACGCCGGGGCGTTATACTCCCCCCGGCCCATGGATTGTGCCGAAAGGGCATTGATAACTCCCGCCACGCCTACACAAGCCGACACCAGCACCCATACAGTAATTCCGCCGTTAAACGAGGCAGCCAAGTTGACGCCATGTCCGCCTTCGGTCCTATCCAGTAACGCCAGCATCCAGCCGTCCATGAACTGCATGAGCGTGTAGCTGATAGTTCCGGCGATCGTGGGAAACGCCAGACGTAAAAGCGTCGCCAGTGTTCCCGGTTCGGTACGCGAACTGAAATTGACATTGGGTTGATTATTCATCCTGTTATCAGTCACACATTGGTCACTTTACACGAAAAAGCAGAATAAATCATACCGGCCGGTTTTCCAACACCCGCCTATTGACCACGGGCAAGTGCATGATCAATTTCGGATTTTCCATGGTACACATCCAACAGGTGCGGCCATTTTTTTTAGCAAGGGCGAGATTTTTAGAGTTTACGCGCGGGCCAAAGCCACGCGGCTAAAATGGGATTTGGCGGTACCGTGATGCGATAATGATGGGGGAGATAAAGAATTGCCGTAACCATTTACGAAGGCGACTGGGCAGGCTGGAAGCCTGCGCCACAAGGAGTGCCCCCATCTATGATGTAAGCCGGAGCTACCATAACTCTGGCCCATTGGCATGGCCGTAAACGGTTACGAAAAAAAGTCGCATAAAATGGCCAATATTTCTTACGCCGTTTCTAATTAACGCGTTTTTTCAGCACGGCCACCGTAGTGCGGTGCTGATGGACCTCTTGGGCCAGCTGCGCGATAATGGGATAGGTCAGGCGCCCCGTCTGGCGGAACAGATTAAGCATGCGGACTCTCTGGTTATAACGGGCCTGCTGGTAAGCCAGCTGGGCGGATAACGCCAAATCCTGCGCCGTGATGACATCCAGATTCGTGGTCACACCGGCATTATATGAGTGCTGGGCCTGATGATAGGCCGCCTGCGCCGCACGCATCTCCGTTTTTAAATTGGCCGTCAAACGCACACTGGTCAACCAGTCCGCACGCGCTATACGCACCTCTTCCAGTATCTGCCGCGCCAACAGCTGCCGCTGCAGCATTGCCTGCCGCATCTGCGAATAGGCTATGCGGATATTCTGATAGATCAGGCCGCCTTCAAAAATCGGAAAATTGGCACTAAATAAGCCGCTCCACCAGCTGTCGCTGGGAAACTGTTCCTTGTATAAAAAGGTATCAAAATCAATGGACACGGAAGGAAAATACTCCGCAATAGCGGCGGAAACGTTTTTCTCCGCGCCGGCCACCGCATACCCGGCCGCCTGCAGGTCCTGCCGCTGCCGCAGGGCAATCTGGTCCAGCCGGCTTAAATCCGGAAGGTGATGAGGTGGATTAAATTGATTCAGCAATCGTGCGCCATTGAGTGTCGGTACGCCAATAAGAAACGCCAATGTAGCTCGGCCCTGGAGCACATAATTCTCCGTCTCTGTAAGCTGCACACGGGTTTTGGCCTCATCGGCCCGGGATTGCAATACCGACAGCCGCAGGGCAATGCCCGCCTTTTCCTTGTTGGTCTGGCTGACGACATTAGCCTGCTGCACCCGCAGGGTTTGCCGCAATACCGCCACCGCACGTTGATCGCTTAAGACCTGATAATAGGTTTCGGCTACCTCCAGGAGGATATTGGACTGCAAATCCAGCAGTAACGCCTTACGCTGATCGGCATAGGCGCCGGCGGCGGAAATAGCGGTGGCGTCTCGGAGCACATTGACATTCAACTGCGTTTGCAGCGGTACGTTGAAATAATGGGTCTGAAAGAAATTGCCAATTCCCGGCGGCAGGCCGCTGGTATTGTATTCATGCATTTGAAAGTCCTGTGCCCCCACTCCTACCGTAGGCATAAACGTGGAGAAAGCTTTGTCTTTGGCGATCAGAGCCTGCAGATAATTTTCCCCCGCAATGGCCAGCTGTTCATTGTTGTCATTGGCCAGTCGCAGCGCATCAGCCAAAGTCAGCCTGGCCGGCACAATCAGCTGCGCTGCGCTGGTGGCAGGCTTGCTGTGCAGGACCTTCCGATAGTGCATGACTTCTTCTTTTTGATTCACACACCCGGCCAAGGCGGCGGTCAGAATCACCAGAACACAAATTTTCTTTTTTAACCACATGGGAATAACTCCTGAATAAGAGCCTGAACCTTTAGTCCATGACCTGCGGTTCTTCATGAAACCGCGGGGTACGCAAAAGCAACGCCACCGGTATGACCAGTAAAAACAACGCCGCCAAATATTGATAGGCGGTAACATACGCCATCATACCGGCATGTTGGCGTATTGAATTATACATAATGGATTGGGCTTCATGTAGTGCTGAAGAAACTGAAACTCCGGCATGAACCAGTGCGGCCTGCAGGCCCGCGAGGCCCGAATGATAAGACCGGTTCAGGAGATTTGCATTTCCCACCAGATACATCTGATGAACCTGAGAATTGTTTTTGACGAATGCAACAGCACAGGAAATGCCGATACTGCCTCCGATATTCCTGGCTAAATTAATGATTCCGGAGGCGTCACTGAGATTTCTTTTACTGATGAAGCCAAAGGCTGCAGTATTAAACGGCACAAACAGAAAAGCCAAACCGAGTCCCTGCACGGAACGGCAGATCGCCAGGGCCATGAAGCTAGCCTGAAGGTTTAACTTGGCCATCATCATCAGGGCCACCACATTTCCCAGAACCCCCAAACAAATCAGCCAGCGTGTGGGGACTCGCGGCACCAGAAATCCAACCAGCGGCATAAGAAAAAATACCACCATTCCACCCGGAGCCAACACCAGACCTGCCAGTCGGGCGTCATAGCCCATGAGCGTCTGGACCATTAAAGGAAGTAAAGTGGTGCTCGAATACAGAATTCCGCCGAAAAGAAACATGCCCACTGTGGCCAGACCAAAATTGCGATCCTCTAACATTCGCAGATTCACAATAGGATGTTCCTGATACCATTCCCAGACAAAAGCACTGACTAATCCCAGCACCGCCACCACCGCCAGCACACGGATCAACAACGAACCGAACCAATCCGCATTTTCGCCCCGATCCAGCATAATTTGCAAGGCGGCCAGGCCGACTACCATCAAGCTCAAGCCGACATAATCAAATCCGGTATCGCGCAGTTTAATACGGCGCTGGTCTGCCGATTCCCGCAGCAGAATGGACAGCAGGAATACCGACACTATTCCAATGGGAACATTGATTAAAAAACACCAGCGCCAGGAAAAACTGTCTGTAATCCACCCACCTAACACTGGTCCCAGCACCGGTGCGACAATTACGACAATTCCGTATAAGGCCATGGCGGTACCAATTTTTTGCAGGGGGAATATGTCCCGCAATATAGCCTGGGCGCCGGGTTGTAAGCCGCCGCCGCCCAGCCCCTGCAATACACGGAACATCAGCAACGTACCAAAGGTCGGCGCCATGCCACACATCAGGGAACTTAATGTGAATAGAGTCATGCACGCCAGAAAATAACGCTTGCGACCGAAGACGGCGGACATAAAACCGTTAAGCGGTAGAACAATGGCGTTGGCCACCAGATAACTGGTCAGCACCCAGGTACTTTGATCAATGCTGGTGGACATATTACCGGCAATATGCGGCAAGGCTACATTTACAATGGTAGTGTCCAGCACTTCCATGAACGCCGCCATCGCCACGACGGGCGCCACCATCCAGGGATTAAACGCCCGACGCGGCGTAAGCAGTTCACCGGCTTGAATAACGCTCATCGCACCTTGACCTCCGGTACCGCGGACATGCCCATGGCCAGATAGGACATATTTTTTGATAAATATTTAAATCCAATTTTTATTAATGGGCCTTGCAGATCGCCCGTCTTTCCCAATGCCCCGGCAATATGGTTATCCTTTAAAAAGGCTTCTCCAAGTGTACAAACCATCAGCGATTTACACGCATACGCAAACTGGATTTTGTTCATGCCACACCTCTCTTCCGCGCTACAGCCGTTGCCAATACCGCTCTCGAAGTAACGCTCTTTACATAAAAAGCGATGGGGGCAATACAAAGACAAGACACCGCCAAAAGATGGAAAGCATCTATATATCCCAGCATGTGAGTTTGTAAATCCAAGATGGCATATATATGCGACTCTGCGGAACGTAGTAAATAAATCGGGCCGGCGGGGCCATATCCCAATGCCGTTTGCATACGATGCAGGGTCGCTTGCGCAGCGGGATTCAGCGGCGTGATGTTGCCAACCAGATAGTTTTGATGCACTTGCGATTGGTTGGCAATATACGCTGTCGTCAGCGAAATGCCGATACTGCCGCCAATATTTCTGGCCAGATTAATGATTCCCGAAGCATCACTGGTATGCGAACGCTCCACATAGGCGAACGCGGCGGCGTTAAAAGGCAGAAATATCATCGGCAAGCCCGCCGCCTGAATGATGCGATCCCAAACCAGCGTATCAAAGTCCGCATGCAGGCTCAGTTGCCCCATCATCATCAGGCCGACTACATTAAAGGCTACGCCCGTAAAAATAAGCCAGCGCGTGGAGACCTTGGTGATCAGGCCGCCGGTAATCGGCATGAGAACGAGCACCACCATTCCCGCCGGTGCGATCAGCCATCCACCCTGTGTTGCGGTATAACCCATCTGGGTTTGCCCTAACAGAGGTAACAGTACCGTGCTGCCGTAAAAGATTACACCCAGAAAAAACATGCCCACTGTAGCCAGGGCCAAATTACGCTCACGCAATAAATGCAAATCTACAATGGGATGATCGTTGTACCACTCCCAGGCTACCGTGGCGGCAATTCCTAAAACCGCCACAATCGCGCAGATAACAATAAAACGCGAACCAAACCAGTCCAGGTCTTCGCCCCGATCCACCATAATCTGCAGCGCCGCCAATCCCAACGCCATGAAACCCAGCCCGGTATAATCGATGTTTCGTTTTTCTGCTTTGGTCAGCCGTCGCTGATGCGCCGGCTCGGACACTAAAATGAAAACCAACAAAATAGCTAAAAGTCCCACCGGAACATTGACTAAAAAACACCAGCGCCAACTGTAATTGTCGGTTAAATACCCCCCCAGCAATGGGCCTGCAATTGGGCCAAACACCACCACCATGCCAAACATGGCCTGGGCCAGACCGCCTTTCTCACGTGGAAATGCATCGGTTAGAATGGCTTGCGTGCCGGGCTGCAAACCTCCACCCCCCAAACCTTGAATAATGCGGAATATCAGAAGCGCGGCAAAATTTGGCGCTATGCCGCACATGAATGAACTGAGGGTAAAAATGACCAGACAGCTCATAAAATACCGCTTCCGGCCAAACCAGGCGCTGAGATAACCGTTAAGCGGCAAAACAATGGCGTTGGCCACCAGATACGTGGTTAATATCCAGGTGGTATCATCCACGCTCTGCGCCAGACTACCGGCGATATGCGGCAAGGCAGAGTTCACAATAGTGGTGTCCAGCACTTCCATGAACGCCGCCAGACTGACCACCGGCGTAATAATCCAAGGGCTGATACGCCGGGGGGACGCAACGTCGGAGCTGGGAGACAGAGCCATGGAACCGGAAGTCATCGCACCTTGACCTCCGGTACCGCGGACATGCCCATGGCCAGATACGGCATGGGTTTCGGTAAATCCTTAAAGACAATCTTCACCGGTATACGCTGCACCACCTTGACGAAATTGCCCGTGGCATTCTCCGGCGGCAAGAGCGAAAACGCCGCGCCAGAACCCGCCTGAATGCTCTGGACATAGCCATGAAATGTGTACTGCGGATAGGCATCAATTTCTATCGTGGCCGGATCGCCCGGTTTCATAGACGTTAAATCCGTCTCCTTGAAATTCGCCACCACCCACATCCGCGGACGTACCAACGCCATGAGGGATTGCCCAACAGTGACATAATTGCCCGGATCCACCGATTTCTTGGTCACATAGCCGCTGACGGCGGCACGAATCGTACAATACGATAAATTCAACTCCGCCTGCCGCAATTCCGCCCGGGCTTCATCAATGCGTCCGAGGTTACCGCTGACACTGCTTTGTGTTTTGCCGATCTGTTGCGGAACCACATTGACGGCGGCTTGCTGTGCTAAGGCCTTGAGTAAATTGGCCCGGGCCTGGATCAGCTGAGCGGCGGCGGCTACCTCATTTTCCCGCGCCGCCTCCACTTTCGCTTTCGCCTCCACGAGTTGCGCGCGACGCGATAAAACCGTCTTGCCGGCGGCGGCCAGAATCGCCTTGGCACTTTCGGCGGCGGCCCGATATGAATCTACCTGTTGGGGCGTAACATCCCCCGTCTTTAACAGCGCACGGTAACGCCGATAGTCCGCCGCCGCCTTCACCTTCGTGGCCGCATCGGCCACCACATCCGCCTGGGCACCAGCTATGGCTGCTATGGCCGCCGCCACCTGCGCCTGGGCCTGATCCAACGCGGCCGCCGCCTGGGCCACACCCGCCTTGGCGGTGGCTATCGACGCACGCGCCATGGCCACCTGGGCCTTGGCTTGACTTAAAGCCGCCGGCGAGGTCTGCCGGATTAACGCCAGGGTATATCGGCTACCCTGCCGCGCTGCCAGTGCCTCTTCCAGTAACGCCTGGCATTTAGCAACT
>JAJZKY010000497.1 GCA_021803885.1 Planctomycetota bacterium | reverse complement strand
TGCCTATGCGGCGGCCAATGGCGATGTGTACTACGCGGTGCGCAGCTTCCCGAAATACGGGCGTTTGTCCGGCAAATCCATTGACGAGTTGACGTCGGGCGCGCGGGTGGATATTGGTGAAGACAAGCGTGATCCTCTGGACTTTGCCCTGTGGAAGGCGGCCAAGCCCGGCGAGCCGTCCTGGGCCTCCCCCTGGGGAGAAGGGCGGCCCGGTTGGCATATCGAATGTTCCGCCATGTCTGCCGATGCCCTGGGTTGTGCCTTTGATATTCACGGTGGTGGTGCGGATCTGCAATTCCCGCATCATGAGAATGAAATCGCTCAGTCACAGGGCGCAGGCTGCGCTTTTGCCCATTACTGGATGCACAACGGTTTTGTCCGCATCAACGACGAGAAAATGTCCAAGTCCCTGAATAATTTCTTCACGGTACGGGAACTCTTGCCCCGTTATTCGGGCGAGGTGCTGCGCTTTTTCATCCTGTCCAGCCATTACCGCAGTCCGCTGAACTATGGGGAAGAGGCGCTGGAGCAGGCCAAGGCCGGCCTCACCCGGCTCTACACCGTCCTGCGCGGGATGCCCGGGCGCAAGATCGTGGCGGAGCTGGGTAGCGAGTGGCGGGAGCGTTTTCATACTGCCATGAGTGATGACTTCCATACACCAGCGGCTCTGGCGGTGCTCTTTGACTTGACCCGCGAGATTAATCGCCTGCGGGATGAGGGCAGTGAAGTTGCTGCACCGCTGGTTACCTTATTACGGGAACTGGCGGGAGTGCTGGGCTTGCTGCAACAAGACGCAGAGGATTTTCTCCGCGGCGATGAGACGAATACCCACTGGATTGAGGAGCGTATCGCCGCGCGCGCCGCGGCGCGGCTGGCCCGCGATTTCGCCGGTGCCGATGGGATCCGGCAGGAATTGACAGCCGCTGGGGTCATTCTCGAAGATGGCCCCGGAGGCACGACATGGCGGCAGGGATAAGACACTGTCACTCGCTCAACCCGGGCACTTAAGTTAGGCTCCTCAGCCTTCGTCCAGTGGGAAAGACTGCTGCTCACCTTCGCTGGGAACGGCAACCGATACGGGCTCCTGTTGCACTGCGGGCAGTATGGATTCTTCCGGGTTGACGGATTCCTGAACGGTTTCAGGCACGGGCTCCGCTGCCGTTGGCTGCCCGGTGGGGTGAGGGTGCTCTTCTACCGAATCCCTTTCGATGGTCGCAGCGGCGACTGGAATCGGCGCCGTGGCGGGAACCAGCATCTGGTGCCAGTCGGCGGCGGCAGGTACCGTGCCGGGATAGACGAGTTCTTCCGGAACATGGGCGTCATCCGCTGGGCCCGCCAGCTGATCCTTATCCTGGAAGCCCTCTGTCGTGTAGGTGCCCTCGGTATTTTCCCCGCCCTGAGTGGAGCGCCGGGCGCGCGCGCGGCGTCCACCACGCCGCCGCCGCCGACTGTTGCGGTCTTCGCTGTTGGTTTCCTGGGTACCGGTGCCCATCTCGCTGGCCTGCTCCGTGCTCGTCGGCGGTTCAGCGCCACCGGTCTCCGCCAGGAAAGTCGCTGCGTCAACCGGCACATAGCGGGATACCAGTGCCCGTACCAGGCGGGCCAGAATACCCTCTTCCGGTGGAATGATCTTGGCGGGCGCTTTCGCCTTCGGGCCGCTGGGTGCCGGTGGTGTGCGCAGTGGCGGCAGCACCGTGGGCGGCGGCGGCGCGGTTAACGGGCTCAGTGCCGCTGATTCGTTCGGCGGACGGCTGGGGCGCGCAGGCAGAGTGCTGTTGTCGCTGCCGGCGACTGGCGCCGCTCGACTGCTGTCGCCTTCCACACGCGTCCGCTGAATCTGATAATGGGGCGTGACCATGTCCGGCGAGGGAATGATTAGGATGCGGGTATCGGTCTTTGCTTCCAGTTCCAGAATCGGGCGGCGTTTCTCGTTGAGCAGATACACGGCCACATCCACCGGCACTCGACACTCTATCTCTGCGGCACCGGCTTTCATGCACTCCTCATACAGCAGGCGCAGGACGTGCATACTGGTGGCTTCGCAGCCCCGTATCTGACCGGTACCGTTACAGCGTGGGCAGGGTTCGGAAGAAGCTTCTTCCAGGCTGGCGCCGAGACGTTGTCGGGACATTTCCATGAGACCAAAGCGGGAGATGCGCCCCAACTGTACCCGGGCCCGGTCCAGCTTGAGGGCGTCCTTGAGCTTGCTCTCCACTTCGCGCTGGTGCTTGGGGGATTCCATGTCGATGAAGTCGACCACGATGAGCCCACCCAGATCGCGCAGGCGAATCTGCCGGGCGATCTCCTCGGCGGCTTCCAGATTGGTCTGGAAGGCGGTCTCCGCGATATCCTGGCCCTTGGTTGCGCGGCCCGAGTTTACATCCACGGCCACCAGCGCCTCGGTATGGTCGATGACGATGGCGCCCCCTGACTCCAGGCGCACTTCGCGACTGAAGGCGGATTCAATCTGCTGCTCAATTTGATAGCGGGAGAAGAGGGGTACGTCATTGTCGTAATACTTCAGGCGATGCACCATTTTTGGCATCATGGAGCCCATGAATTGTACCGCGGCGTGGTAGGCTCCCTCCTCGTCGATCAGCACCTCCCCGAAATCTTCGGAGAAGTGATCGCGCAGGGCGCGCACCACGACGTTACCCTCCTGATAAATCAGGAAGGGGGCGGCACGCGGTGCCGCTGTATCGAGGATGGCCTGCCAGATCTGTTTGAGATACTCCAGATCGCGCTGCAAGGCCTCCAGTTCCTGACCAATCCCCGCGGTGCGGGCGATGACGCCCATGTTTTCGGGGATGTCCAGGAGTTGCAGGTGCTGGCGGATCTGGGTGCGGTCCTCGCCTTCGATGCGCCGGGAGACGCCACCGGCACGGGGGTTATTTGGCATCAACACCAGATAGCGTCCGGCCAGACTGACGAAGGTGGTGAGTGCCGCACCTTTGCTGGAGCGTTCTTCCTTGTCCACCTGAACGATGATTTCCTGACCTTCCCGCACCAGATCCTGAATGCGTTTGCGGCCCTGTTCCTGTTGCAGGAAGTATTCCCGGGCGATTTCCTTGAGGGGCAGAAAACCGTGCCGTTCGGCGCCGTAATCGACGAAGGCGGCTTCGAGGCTGGGCTCCACACGGGTAATTCTACCCTTGTATATATTGCTTTTTTTCTGTTCCCGGTAAGCGCGTTCAATGTCCAGATCGAGGAGTTTTTGACCATCTACCAAAGCCACCCGCAACTCCTCTGCGTGGGTAGCGTTAATCAACATCCGTTTCATAAGTTCTTCTTTCTCCGGCGCTCAACCCGCAAGCCCGGAAGGACCCGTCAGGGAGCGCAGCGTTTGTAATTGGGACCGGCGGGGGTTGCCCGGCGCTGCTGAAATTGGGGTTGCGCTCCGAAAAGCGCAGCACCCCAAGTCGAAATATAAGCTATAAAAGAATAGAATCGCAAATTAAAAGCGCAGAGACAGGGTAAACATGGCAGAAAATGTGGTGCGGCAATGGCTGGTAAGTGATGCGGAAGCGGGGCAAAGGCTGGATAACTTTCTCTTGCGGGTGATGAAAGGCGTGCCGCGTTCCCACATCTACAAAATCCTGCGCAGCGGTGAAGTGCGGGTGAATAAGGGACGGGCGCGACCGTACTACCATCTGGCTGAGGGGGACGTACTGCGTTTGCCGCCGGTGCGGGTGGCGGAGCCTGGCGATCCTGCCCTGCTGCCTGCCTACCTGCAGAGCCAGCTGGAAGCCGCTGTCCTGTATGAAGATACTCATCTGCTGGTGTTGGACAAACCTAGCGGGTTGGCCGTGCATGGTGGTTCGGGTCTGAGTTGGGGCATCATCGAAGCGCTGCGCCAGTTGCGGCCTGATGCCCGTGAACTGGAGCTGGTACACCGCCTGGACCGCGACACCTCCGGCTGTCTGATACTGAGTAAAAAACGCTCGGCGCTGCGTGCGCTCCATGCGGCCCTGCGGGAAGGCCTCATGGAGAAGCGCTATCTGGCGCTGGCGGCGGGTGACTGGCAGGGGAAGGCGCGTGCCGTGCGTCTGGCCCTGCGCAAGAATACCCTGCAGTCCGGCGAGCGCATGGTGCGGGTGGACCCTGTGGAGGGTAAGGCCGCACATACGCATTTTCTGCCACTGGAACATTTCCCCGGCGCGGTACTGTTGCAGGCTGATCTCGATACCGGGCGTACACACCAGATTCGGGTTCACCTGCAAGCGATTGGGCATGCGGTGGCAGGCGATGAGAAATACGGCGATGCGGTCTTCAACCAGCGTCTGCGTGCTCTGGGTCTACGGCGACTTTTTTTGCATGCGGCCCTGGTGGCCTTCCGTCACCCGCAGGACGGCCGACCCATGCGCATCGAGGCCCCGCTGCCGGCTGATCTGCAAAACATTCTAACGCGGTTGCGTAAGCCGTTCGCCGGATGATTTTGCCCTCCTGATCATTTTCGATTGGGACGGCTTTCTCAGATATCCGCGTCTGTGCTTATGCCGCCCTGTACCGCATGGCGCGCCCCTCTCCGATAGCGATCGCGG
>JAJZKY010000496.1 GCA_021803885.1 Planctomycetota bacterium | reverse complement strand
ATGGACGTTGGCGAGGGCCATTTGGCTGCGCCAGACCAGGCCGGCTAGAACGAGGCAGATGACTGCGAGGACCAGGATTGTGATCTTCAGGTAGGTGTTCATCACCAGCGGATCGCCGTACTGTTCCAGGTAGCGTTCTGCGGCGCGAGTGATCTCCGGATCTGGCTTTGCCATTGTTGCCATTTTGAACATCTCCGCGTTAGAACATCCGCAGAATGGCTGCGGTCAGAATCCCGCCCGCGCCGAATCCATGCCCGCCGATATGGCCTGAGAAGAGCGATGCGGTCATCGTAGGGATCTTCAGGAGAACAAAGCCGGCAACGAAGCAGAGGATTAGTAGTCCCGGCATCAAGGTGATGAGCTGTTGTGGGTCAGACACGTTGTTAGCGCCACTCGTGAAGTACGAGATGAGGAGATGACTGATAACGCTCAGGGTGGCCGCGGCTACGACTTTGTAGAACTCGAATCCAACAAATGCCTTCAACCAACCCCAGAAAAGAAACTCCGTCTTGCTGAACACCATCCACGGGATAAAAATCGGGCCAACAAGGCCAATGACCGTTGCCCCTATAGCACCGTAGGCGATGATGACCCCAATAAGCGCTGTCAAAATCGCCAAAATAACTTCTACTGAATAGGTGCAGAGCATCGTATATGGTTCAGTAAATGAGGGAGACATTGTTCCAATCTTGTTCAGAGCGGCGCGAATTGTGTTCTGTACCTCCTGGGTCGAGTCGGTTCCGATGTAATTGACAACGCTGCTGGTGCCACCCCTGACAAAACCCTTGAGTGAATAGCCAATTCCCGGAATTGCGCTGTCGTAGAACTTTACGAAGCAGTACGCAAACGTGATGAGCAGGAAGAAGCTCAAGAATCTCCCGACGTTGAAGCCTGCTCCGCCGTGCGCCGAAGCGAGTGCTTCCTGAACGCCGAACCATACGAGCATAATCGTCGCAAGTGAAAGCACCATATGAAGGCCAAGCCAATCTACGGACGGAGCTGCCGTCGCAGTGAGATTGTCGCAGCCGTTTTTGATTATGATGAGGAAGTCCATAACTATTGCTCCGCGTTAGTAATGGAAGGCCCATTCGGTGCCGGCGTCTGTTTGTTGCGGTGTCACAGTATTGAAATTCTCGTGGTAATCGCTCGCGCTCACGAAGAGTGATTTAAGGTTGTCTTGCTGTACTTTCTGCCCGACAAGTTGCTGCAACACGGCGGCCTGAAGAATTTGGTTGGTTTCCTGCTGCGTCCGCAATTCGATCAGAAGCGCCTGGTTGATGCGCTGCAGCGTGGCCATTTCCGTATGCTCGGCTGGGTCGGAGGAATGCGAGGCAGCTTCGAGAGCGGCGATGTCGGCTTCCCGTTGCGCTGATTCCGCCCGGATTGTACCGATGGTCTGGAGGCTGCTGGCGTCCACAGCATTGTCAAGATCGACGCTCGCGCCCTGCGCGGCTATCGCTTGCTGTCCCGCAGGATTGAGTGAGTTGTACCCAGCGATCCTGCTTGGGTCGGAGATACTCGCCGATTGCGTTGCCACCATCGCGCCATACCCTGTGGAAGCCGCGTTGACCCACGCTGCGGAGTTTCCGTAGGTATTTGCCGGATGCATCAAGGCAAACCAATCCTGACGGCCCAAATTGCCGTAGGACGTATAGAGCGACTGCGGGAGCGAGGCCATGCGCATGGCGAGGTTATAGCTAGCAATCACATTGCGCGTGGTCTGAACCGTCGTCGTGTAAAGCTGGTTGGCCTGAGCGATCTGCTGGATAGCGTGACCAGACTGGGTAGGGTCAAAGACGATCCCAGAACCGAACTGGGCGTACGCAGGCAACACTCCGATTGTGACCGCCAACGAGGCGGTCGTGAGCAACAGTTTCATGTTTTCCTCCGTTAGCGCGCTACTTGTGAGCGCGTTCAGCCTGAAGCCGATTCCATGCGTCGCCTAGCTTTTGTTTTTCGTTCATGCACTTTGGGCTGAGTTTTGATCCAATATTCGTTAACTCTGCAAAGCAGTCTTTACGGTACTGCTGGCCAAGCTGGTCATACTCTTTTTGGAGGTTGGCGACCTTCGCCTTGTGGCTCTGACACCCGCTGATTGCGAAAGCAAAAGCGAGTCCGAGTGTCAGACGCGCTGCCGTTCGGTGCATGTAGGTTCTCCTTCAAAACGACTGCGGTATAGTGTGGTTCTCATACGCAGGCAGCAACAAATCCTGCGTGAAATAGATCTTGATGCGCTGGCCCTCGCGGACCTTGATCGTGGGCGGAATATTGAGAAACCGGTCGAGCGCACCCATCGCCGACTCAGAGATGCTTGCGGAGGCTCCCGTTGCAAACGCCTGAGTTCCGCTGGTCGAAATCATTCCGCCTCCTTCCTCGATCTCCCCGGCGCCTGCGATTACCCCGAGCGCAATCGAGGTTCCAAAGATCTTGAAGTAATGATTGTTGACCTTGCCTTTCGCTCCTTCCGCCCCGGACTGGCCGAGTCCCTGGAGCTGATCGAGGTCCACGGAATAACCGTCCGGCATAATGATGCGGTGAAAGACCAGGGCCATCCGGCGCTGATGGCCGATTTCAGGTGAGCCGATTGCTTTGGCTTCGCCGAGTACAACGGTTCCCGACGGGATGAGCACATGCTGACGGTCATGGGAGTAGACAGGGTTCGACACGAGCACTTTCACCGGTCCGGGCGCGTCTCCATTGAGCCGATTCATCAATACTGTGTCCAACGTCGTTCCCTCATAGATCACATAAGGCTTGCCGGTTGCCGAGTCGATATTGACCTCTGGCTTGCGCTGATCTTGTGTCTGCGCGGCCGGCACGGACGAAGTTGCCGGCGGATCGCCTGCCGTCTGCGGTCGAATCAGGCTGCTCGCAGACGGATTCTGAGCTGTTAGAGAAGAAACGGCACTCTGTTGTGGGCCGGTAGCGCCTGCGCTGTTGGCCAAGGCAGCGGAGGATGATTTCTGCGTAGGCTGTTCCGGCGCCTGTGTGTAGACAAGGTTAGATGCGAAACGGGAGTCGTAGGATAGCTCGCGGTCCCTCGCGGCGAGCTGCTGGGCTTCCTGCTGCGCAGGCGACGGTTGCTCCTGCGCATAACCGGTGGGAGCCTGCGGACAGGACTGACCGGGAGCGCACGGGTTCGGCTCTCCATTGGGGCCGTAGGCGGCAGCCGCGGCCTGCTGCGCAGGAGTCATACTCTGAGTCGATGGGTCCGCGCTGTTTGTGCCCTGCTCCGGCATCCTCTGCTCTGCCGCCGCCGTATCGCTTCTGAGTTCCTGCTGATTGCTTTCGGTGTTGTCCTGGAAAGCAGAGGACGCAGTCTGTTGCGAAGCCGCGCTCTTTTGCTTGCCCACCTTTTTCCCGGTGCCGCTGAAGATCACCGCGACGGTAACCAGAAGCGCGGCGCCCACGTAAAGCCACGGCTTCAGATTCTTTGGCAACACACCCGCGGGATCGGGCTGAGCCTGACGCACCTCAGTTTCCGCTGGCGGTGTTTTCTGCGTGTTCGTCATCGGCTCCGGCATACTCGCCCCCTTTCACCCCTTGCGCGAAAAGTCCATTCGCTTCTTGCCCAGCTCGACATATCCCGAGTCCATCACTTCGGGGATGATGTAGGTCCCGTTTTCGAGCTGATAGGTCACCAGATTGGGTTTGCCATCGCGCAGGTCATAAATCGAAAACTTCTCCGGCGCGTCGGTCTTGATGTAAGTGAATTTGTCGTCGTGGTAGATCGCCTCAATGTCGAACGGCGCTTCATTCGCGTGGAAGGTGTAGTCGAATTTGAGCGAAAGCGGGTAGGCGGCTTTGTACTGATCGATGGTTTCGGCGACGTGGGCTTCTAGTGCCGTGACCTCCTGCTTCGATTGCTCCAGTTGCGCCGCCGGTACAAATTGCGGTGGATCATTGGCGGCTATGATCGAAGAGCGGTCGGCTGGGTGAATGATCACTTTCAGGTCCGGCGGATCATCGGCGTTCGCCGAAACGTCGGTAAGCGTAAAAGAGTAGATATTGCCTTTATCAGTAATCAGGTTGAGATTCGAACTAATGTCTGCTTTTGCCGGATGCAGGAAACAGAAATTGCCTACAATGTTCACGATCCAGAAATCTTTGTCGCCGACCGCGGCTTCCATGATCTTTTCCGTCGGCGGCAGCTCGATCAGCGTCGTGTACTTGAGCTTGGCGTGAATCGGAACGATGTCGTTGGAGTGATACTGGACGACACGCGCGGAAGCATCCTGCGCCCTGACGGTGAACGCGGGAAGAACGAGAGCGAGCCACGCGATGAAGATGAGTTTGCGGTTCATACGAGCGCTCCTTCTGCGATAGAACTCGTGGTGGTGTCGGGCACGAACAGCGATTCGTCGGATTTGTCGGCGAGACGGCGCAGGCCGTCGGCAAAGCCGTAGCGATTGAAATACCTCGATCTCTTCAGGTTTTCGTTGGCGCCGTTGGCGGCAATCCAGTAGAGAACGGCGTCGGGAGTAAGCCGCACTCTTTTGGATCCCTGAGGCTGGCAGATGAGGGAACGACGTTGGACACAGTAT
>JAJZKY010000495.1 GCA_021803885.1 Planctomycetota bacterium | reverse complement strand
CGGGGTGCCATGCCGGATGCACCAGAGGGCCTTCCGTCATTTTATGGTTCCCATGGTCCTGCCGTTGGCGGAGATGCGGTCTTACAGTCTGCATCTTAGTGACCGACAGGTGAGCGTGCTGGCTGTGTGGCATAACCGCCATATGCGTGTCGCGGTGCCGCTCATGAAGCGCCTGCGTAATGACAAAAGGGCGCTCCGTAAGGCTTTACTGCAAGGCGCAGCGCAGGGGACCGTGCATGATATCCTAAACCGTCTGGATCATGATCATGCGCGCTTGTTGGATCTTGAGGTCGCCCAAGTGCGTATCGTGCGCAAGACATTGTCGGCTGATCAGTGGCACAAGCTTATCGATATGTATCGTCACATGCCACCGATGCGCTTCATGATGATGCACCACTGATCTTTGGCCGGCGCATCGGGAGGGGCTCGATGCTGGAGACCTGCCAAACGCGGGCGCGCGTATGCAAAAGAATCCTTATGAGGCATCCCCGTCCTGGCCTTTGACGGGCGCCAGAGGATCTTAGGCTACGAAGGGCCGAGCCCCGCAGGGCATCCAGGGGATTAAAAGCCTTCGGCGCGCCTATGTCTGGCGGGGGAAAGGATTCGTAGCGCTCAAACCAACCCGGTGTATGGGACCAGGGCTCGTATTGCCGCAATAAGAGCCGTTTGGTCAACGGGATGAGAGAGGTGCCGGTCGATGGCCGACAGGATTCCGGCGGTCTTTTTGGGGCATGGCAATCCCATGCAGGCTTTGGCAAGTAACGATTACACCCGGGCCTGGCGGCGGTTGGGTGAAAAGATGCCAAGGCCCAGGGCGATTTTGGCGATCTCGGCGCACTGGTATGGGTCTAAAACGGCAGTGACCGCCGTAGCGACCCCGAGGACCCTTCATGATTTTGGCGGATTTCCGCAGGAGCTCTACCAGGTGCAGTATCCGGCACCGGGTGATCCTGTGCTTGCCCACGAGATCCAACGACTCCTGGCGCCACTTGCGGTAAGCCTCGATGAGAGCTGGGGGCTCGATCATGGCACATGGTCGGTCCTGCGCCATGTCTATCCAAATGCCGATGTTCCGGTCGTACAGCTTAGTATCGATGCGACGAAGGCCGCCGACTACCACTTTGGGATCGGCCGCGCGCTCGCGCCTTTGCGGGACGAGGGTGTGCTGATCCTTGGAAGCGGCAATCTCATACATAATCTCCGTATGTATGCCTGGGATAAGCCATCGCAGGAACCTTACGACTGGGCGGCGCGCTTTGACAATAAAGTCCAGGAGTTGATGCGCGCCGGTGACAATGCGCCGCTCATCCAGTATGAAACGCTCGGACCCGATGCGGCCCTGGCGATCCCCACGCCGGACCACTATCTGCCGCTGCTCTACGTTCTCGGCACGCGACAACCAGGCGACCTCGTTCGCTTCCCGGTCTCCGGTATCGAGGGAGGATCGCTTTCCATGCTTGCGGTAGAGCTCGGCACGGTTAGCGGACATCAGAAGCCGGTTTTGGGTGATTTCCGCAAACCTGCAGGCGGCGCGCGGACTCATTAACCGAAACCAACGGAAAATTACGCGCGATATAGAATAAAGTAGACTTGCAGGGATATTGTCTACGCGTATACTTTGAAATAGTCGCTGTTGCGTGCGGGAGACGCATTTTAAGGTATTTACAAGGAGGTGCGCTCTCAGTACGGCAATCTTAGAATCGACCAAGGAGGTATGGTATGGGTCTGCGCGAAGTGACACCGGCGGTGCGCGATCTTGTTGCCACGACGCAGGCGATGATGCAGGCAGGTAAGGGAATACTTGCTATGGATGAGAGCAACCCGACCAGCAGCCGGCGGTTTGCCAAACTCGGGATCCCCCAAACTGTGGACGCGCGGCGTGCTTGGCGGGAGCTGATCCTGACAACGCCAGGACTCGGAGACTATATCAGCAGCGCGATTTTGTACGACGAGACCATACGGCAGGCGACGGCGGATGGAACCCCATTTCTGACGGTGTTGGCAAAAGCGGGCATTGTCCCTGGAATCAAGGTGGACGCGGGCGCCAAGGAGCTTGCCGCCCATCCGGGAGAAAAGGTTACCGAAGGGCTGGACCGGCTGCGGGAGCGTCTGGTTGAATACCGGCAGATGGGCGCGAGGTTTGCCAAATGGCGCGCCGTGATCACGATAGGCAAAGAAATCCCGAGCCGTGCGTGCCTCGAGGCGAATGCCCACGGGCTTGCGCGCTATGCCGCGTTGTGTCAGGAGGCGGGGATGGTGCCGATCGTCGAGCCCGAGGTGCTCATGGATGGCGACCATACCCTGGAACGGTGTGCCGAGGTTACGGAAGCCGCGCTGCATACTGTTTTTGAACAGCTTTACCGGCAATGCGTGGTTTTTGAGGGCATGATACTAAAGCCCAACATGGTGTTGTCAGGGGCCGACTGTCCGGTCCAGGCGAGCGTGGAAGAGGTGGCGGACGTTACTGTGAAGGTCCTATTGCGAACCGTGCCCGCCGCGGTCCCTGGCGTGGCGTTCCTTTCGGGTGGCCAAAGCGCGGAGCTTGCCTCGCTACGCCTCAATGCCATGAACGTGCGGTGGCGCGGGAAAGCCCCATGGGTCCTGACCTTCTCTTTTTCGCGGGCCATTCAGCAGCCGGCCATGGATCTTTGGAGAGGGGAGGCCAGTCAAGTGGCCGCAGCCCAAAAAGTGCTTCACCATCGGGCCTTGTGTAATGGCATGGCCCGCCGCGGGGAATACCGGCCCGACATGGAGGCTCGCTGATCATAGGCTTCATTCTTTCTTCTCAGTTGTCGCTATGCGCGTCTCGTCAAAAACATGCTCATCGGCTGTTTGTCGCCTGCGCGCGGGTTATCTGAGCCTCGTTTGCCGACGGCTCTTGCAATCTGTGAGGGCGTAGTTCGTCAGGAGTTGGAGTTTCTGGTTCTCGAAGGTCTCTCGTACGACCAAAAGAAGGCGGATCGGGGCTGGTGAATGCCGCGTTTGGTCTTTCTCCTGTGTCATGAACGCCTTTTTTCGTCCTTGGACGTATCGAAATGGTAATGAGTGAAGGCGCCCTCTAAATTTACACGGGGCGGGGCGGCCCGCCAGGAGCGACGGGTGTGGATGCGTGTTTAGTATTCCGCGCTGTGGAAATTCACGCTGGCGCCATCCTGTGTACCGGCAAATAGATAAGATAGAAAGTGGCGGTCAGCGCATCCAATGCGCCTGAAGCTTAAAGGTAGGCCAGAAGCCCACCGTCGCCGGGTAGCTGGCGTAACAATAAAAGGACACTACCCAAGTATGGCTGATATGGCGTCATACTGCCCACGGAGTCGGTGGAGCGTGTCGCTATCCGGGTGGTCACCGTGTGGGGGTGGGGCGCGGTTGGCGCACAAAGGAGGGCTGCGTTGCGGCCGCGGTTCGGGAACTGCTTCTCCTATGCCTTGGCCCAGTAACGCGCTGAATCGTTGCTGTTCAAGGGTGGCGATTTTGCGAAGACGGATGTGATACAGGTGTGTCTGATTGAAAGGTGCGGGCCGTTTTTTGCCTGCTAACCGCTATTGTTTCTGTTGGTGCCCCGGGCCGGAGTTGAACCGGCGACCTGCCGCTTAGGAGGCGGCCGCTCTATCCACTGAGCTACCGGGGCGAACCGGCGCATTATACGCAATGCGCTTGCCCACCCATAGGGGGCGGCGTGGTCCACGCAGGGTCGGCGTGACCGGTCATTCCTGACCGCTATAGGGAAAAGTAGCGGTTCAGTGCTTTGGGCACCCGTTATCCGCGCGGACGCAGCAGTGCGCGCAAGTCTTGGGTGAGTTCCTTATGTGGTCGTGTCGTGAGGTCTTTGGGGATCCTGTCAATAACCTTTTTGGCGGTCTGTGCCGACAGGTTGGCTTGCAGAGTGCCAAGGAAACCGGGTTCGGCGACCAGAATGAGGGACTCATAGAGGTGATTGGTCCGTCCCTTATCCAAGACTCGGGCCAGGGTCTTCGCGAAGCGTGCGGCCGCCTCTTCCTTGGCCGATATCTCGACGGTCATGGCGTGGCGCCCGGAGCCCTTACGGTCGAAGGTGCGTCCTGGTTTGTCCGTCAACACAGCCCGCTCAGGTATGCGCGCCTCCGGATACACCAGAGCCTCGAGCTCTTCCCAGTCGCGGCCATTGCTGGGCACCGCGTTGGGTTTCGTCACAATCCGCGCGCGTGCCCGGTCAGCAACCAATATCCATGTATACTCCATAGGCCTTAGGCTCCCTCGTTTGTGGCAATCGATCCGTTAGCAGATTACGGCACCCCTCTCGCGGCGGCCCGTATCGAGGCCTCGCGCGATTCGCCCCTCCATGGCTTACTTTGCGCTGATTGTACGCAATTTCGAGGCCTCGTTCACCGACCGAAAGGGTATAGATAAACCGGAGAAGGTCCCGTTGTAGGCAAACCGCCCCCTCATGGCGACATCGTCACCGAGAGAAACGGGATTAAGCGCGGTTCCGGCAGATCCCAAAGGCGGCCTCATGGCGCATAACATAAAGATTTCATGGCTCAAAAGTTTCTGTGGGGGTTGCCCCTATGC
>JAJZKY010000494.1 GCA_021803885.1 Planctomycetota bacterium | reverse complement strand
AATGGCGAGGACTTCGTGCCTGATGCTCTTGCTCAGGGCGCCGGGGCCGTGCTGACCGGCACCCCTGCCACCGCACCCGGCGTCTTGGTGGGGGATACCCTGATAGCGTTGCAGACATTGGCCGCCCAATGGCGGCGGCGGTTCAGCCTGCCGCTGCTGGCGGTGACCGGCTCCTGCGGCAAAACGACGGTCAAAGAGGTACTCACCGCCATTCTTAACGAGTCCGGCCCGGTGCTTGCCACACTCGGCAATCAGAATAATCACGTCGGCGTGCCTCTGACGCTCGCCAGACTCGGTCCGGAGCATCGCTACGCGGTGCTGGAAATGGGCATGAATCACCCCGGCGAACTCACCCTCCTCAGCGGGCTGGCGCGGCCCACTCTGGCCCTGATCAACAATGCCGCCCCCGCGCATCTGGAAGGTCTCGGCAGCGTTGCCGCCATTGCCGCAGCCAAAGGCGAAATTCTCTCCGGTCTAGACAATCGCGGTATCACGATCCTCAATGGCGATGATCCTTTCGCGGATTTCTGGGCGGAACGGGCGCCGGGCGAGGTCTGGCGCTTTAGCTTAGAGCATCGCCCGACGCGGGTACGCGGACACTGGCACGCCCACGAACAGGGTGGCGGACATCTGGAGGTGCGCGCTCCGCAAGGGCAATTCACTCTGGAGATTCCCTTGCCCGGTCAACACAATGGCCGCAATGTCCTGGCGGCCACGACCGCGGCGCTGGCGCTCGATATTCCCATTCCGCAGATTCAACGGGCGGTGGCCGGACTGAAGACCATCCCTGGGCGTTTACAGTGGCGCTCCGGCCCTCATGGCAGTCGGCTTCTCGACGACACTTACAACGCCAATCCGGCTTCTCTGGAAGCCGCCCTGCGCGTGCTCGCCACGCAGGGCGGCCAATGCATTCTCGTCCTGGGTGACATGGGTGAACTCGGTCCCGAAGCCGCACTTTACCATCGGCAGGCGGGGACACTGGCGCGGCAACTCGGTATTGAGCGCCTTTACACACTCGGCCCGCTGGCAGCAGAAGCAGCCGATGCCTTCGGCGTCGACGCCGAAGCCTTCTCCGAATTGCCCCCTTTACTAACTGCCCTGCAAAGTCGCCTGGACGGAGACACCGTGGTACTGATCAAAGGCTCCCGCGCCGCCCACATGGAACGCGTCGTACAGGCACTAACCGGGGGGAACGCCTGATGCTCTACGCCCTCTTTATGGAACTCGGCAACCTTTATCACGGCTTTTACGTGTTTCACTATCTGACCCTGCGCGGCGTATTGGCCGTCCTTACCGCATTGCTCCTCTCGTTGTTCATCGGTCCCTTCTTTATCGCCCGCCTGCGTCGGTACAAAATCGGTCAGATGGTCCGCAATGACGGCCCCGAAACCCACCTGAGCAAACAGGGTACACCCACCATGGGCGGCGCCCTGATCCTGCTGATAGTCGTCCTGACGACGCTGCTCTGGTCGGATTTGCGTAATCCGCTGGTCTGGGTGGCGGTGCTCACTACCCTGGCCTTTGGCGCCATCGGCTTCAGCGACGACCGGCGCAAGCTGCGGCGCAAAAACAGCAAAGGACTCTCGGCGCGGGCCAAATATGGTTTACAGTCGCTGGTGGCCTTCGCCGCGGCGAGTATGCTCTACGCCCTGGCCAACAAGCCGATAGAGACCAGTCTGATCCTGCCTTTTGTACCACATGTACTGATCCCGCTGGGCATCGGCTTCATCCTGTTCAGTTATTTCGTGATTGTCGGCACCTCCAATGCCGTCAACCTGACCGACGGACTGGATGGCTTGGCCATTGTACCGACAGTCATGGTCGCAGCGGCTTTAGGAATATTCGCTTACGTATCCGGCAACGCGGTCTTCGCCCACTACCTGGATGTGCCCTGGGTGCCGGGCTCTGGACAAATGCTGATTTTCTGCGGGGCACTGGTGGGCGCGGGACTCGGTTTTCTCTGGTTTAACACGTATCCGGCCGAGGTTTTCATGGGCGATACCGGCGCCCTGGCGCTGGGCGCGGCGCTGGCCATCGTCGCCATCATCGCCCGTCAGGAACTCGTGCTGGTCATTATGGGTGGCGTTTTTGTGGTAGAAACCTTATCCGTCATCATCCAGGTGGCCTCTTTCCGGCTCACCGGCAAACGGGTCTTCCGCATGGCGCCCCTGCACCATCATTTTGAGAAAAAAGGCTGGCCCGAACCCCGGGTGGCGGTCCGCTTCTGGATCATCACCGTGATTCTGGTCCTCGTCGGTCTTTCCAGCCTGAAGATACGCTGACATGGACCTCAACGGCAAAAAGGCATACATCGCCGGCATGGGCAAGACGGGACATTCCCTCTTGCGCACCGCCCTGCGCCTGGGCGCCCGTTGCCAGGTCGCGGACACGCGCCGGCTAGAAGACGCCGCCAATTTGCGGCAACGTTACCCAGACGTCGATTTCCATTTTGGCGATCTTCCCGAAGACCTGTTCCTGGGTGCGGATATCATTCTGCTCAGCCCAGGACTGATGCCGACATTGCCCGCCTTGCTCCGCGCCAGACAAGCGGGCATAGAGATCATCGGCGATATCGAACTTTTCGGCCGTATCGCCCGGACGTCCATCGTCGCCATCACCGGCAGCAATGGCAAAAGCACGGTCACCACTTTGCTTGGCGAGATGGCACAAGCCGCCGGACTACGCGCCGCCGTCGGTGGCAACCTCGGCATCCCCGCCCTCGACCTTTTGCCGGAAACGGGTCCCGAGCCGGAGCTCTATGTCCTGGAACTGTCCAGCTTTCAGCTCGCTGCCTGCCAACATTTTCGCCCACGCGCCGCCGCCATCCTCAACCTGAGCCCCGACCATCTGGATTGGCACGGCGATTATACGGCCTATGGTGCCGCCAAGGCGCGCGTTTTCCAGGCGATGGGGGCGGGGAATACCCTGGTACTGAATGCCGAAGACACCTTTACCGCCGCCCTCCCCGCTCAGGTTCCGGCAGGGGTGCAACTGCGGTTCTTTGGACGGGCAGGCGATCGCGACGCCTATACCGCCGATGGTCAGCTCTGCCTGCGCGCCGACGGTCCGTTGCTGGCTTTGGATCAACTCCTGCTACGCGGTGGGCATAACACCGAAAATGCGTTGGCGGCGGCATTGCTCGCGCGCGCCGTGGATATCCCACTTACCGCTATTCGGCAGGCCTTGCGCAATTTCTCCGGTTTGCCCCACCGCCTCGCCTGGATTGCTGAGGTGAACGGGGTGAACTACTACGACGACTCCAAGGGCACCAATTTGGGCGCCACCCTCAAAGCCATGTCCGGCTTGCCGGGACCCCTGGTGATGATCCTGGGCGGCGATGCCAAAGGGGCCGACCTGAGTCCGCTACGGGAAGCCTGTCGCGGTCAACGGGGGGCCGTCGTCCTTGGTAAGGATGGCCCGCAAATAGCCGCGCTGCTGGCTGACGTGTTACCGGTGCAAGCTGCCGACAGCATGCCAGCGGCGGTACAGGCGGCAGCGGAGATGGCGCGGAGTGGCGACCAGGTACTGCTCTCACCCGCCTGTGCCAGCACGGACATGTTCATCGATTATCAGGATCGCGGCCGTCAGTTTGCAGCAGCCGTGCAGACCGTGACGGGGAGAGTGGCATGACCAGGCCAAGTTGGTGGTTAGCGGAAGACGGCCCTGCCGATTATGTTCTCTGGTGGGTCATTCTGACCTTGCTCGGCTTCGGCTTCATCATGGTCTACTCCGCCAGCGCGCCCATCGCCCAGCACGAAACCGGCAATCCTTTCTTCTTTGCCGAGCGGCAGGGCCTCTACGGCATTTTTGCCGCTGCGATACTCTATTACGCCAGCCGCATTGATCTGGATTTCTGGGAGCGCATCACTTTCCCGCTGATGGGCCTTTCCATCATCGCCCTACTTATTGTTTTTATACCATTTGTCGGCGTATCGGTGAATGGCTCCCATCGCTGGATCAACTTCTTCATTGTCCGCCTGCAGCCTTCCGAGTTGCTGAAATTTGCCTTGCTGCTTTTCCTCGCCCGCTACGTGGTACGTAAGAGGGAGTTGCTGGGCCGCTTCAAAGAGGGGCTCTGGCCGATTTTTGTGGTGCTCGGTCTGCTGGGTGTGCTCCTGCTCCTGCAACCGGATTTCGGCTCTTACGCGATGGTGGTGCTCCTCACCGGAGTGATGCTCTTTCTGGGCGGCCTGCCCTTGGGTTACGTCATCCTGGCCGGCGCCGTATCGGGTAGCGCGCTCGGAATCCTGGCCATATCAGCGCCTTATCGCCTGGCCCGCATCACGACCTTCCAAAACCCCTGGGCAGATCCTTACGGGGCCGGATTCCAGTTGGTGCAATCTCTCATTGCCTTTGGGCGTGGCGGCCTCTTCGGAGTCGGTCTGGGCGACGGGGTAATGAAATATTTCTACCTGCCCGAGTCCTATACCGACTTCATTCTGGCGGTGATCGGCGAAGAGCTCGGCATGATCGGAGTGTGGTCCCTGACGATGCTCTATGGCATCGCCTGCTGGCGTATCTACCGCGTCGGCCGCCGTGCCGCGGCGGCC
>JAJZKY010000493.1 GCA_021803885.1 Planctomycetota bacterium | reverse complement strand
GGAAAGTCACGCTCCCGGGGCGGCGGAATCCGCAAATCGGGCAAAAAAGCCGATAAATACCGAAAGCACCCATTGCCGGCGGCAACGTATAGAAAGACGGCGCAATGACCCCGACAGGAGAAGACCCGGACATGCATGACTCTGGCGCTGTGCAGGGTGAATCCGCGACGGCGGATGGGGCGGTCCTTCCACGGACCGCAGGCGAGGCGCTGCGTCTGCACGGAGGCTGGCTGCGGGCGGTCGCGACGGCGCGTCTCAAAAGCGCGCAAGGGGCCGACGACGTCATGCAGGAAGTGGCGGCGGAGGCGCTGCGCAACTGGCCGACGCTGCAAGCGGCGCAAAACGCCAAACCGTGGCTGTATCGGCTTACCGTGCGGGCGGCATTAATGCACCGGCGGGCGCTGGGACGGGCGCGCAAGCGCGTCCACCAGGCGGAGCAATTGCAGTTGACCCGTTCCAGTGATGGCACATCCGCCCAGGCCGGCCCGCTCGAGGCTCTGTTGGCGGCGGAACGCCACGCCCGCCTGCGCCAGGCGATGACGCGCCTGCCGCCACGCGATGTGGAACTGCTGATGATGAAGCACGTGGACGATTGCAGTTACAAGGAAATTGCTTCGCGGCTGAACGTAACGGTGGCGGTGGTGGAGATGCGGCTCTTTCGCGCCCGCCAGAAGCTGCGGATGATGCTGGAGCGGGACAACGGCGGCAAATAGCCGGAGGTGAAAACATGGCGATATTAACTGAAAACAATGCGGATGACGCGCCGGTCAGGCTGCAAAGGCAACTCGACCTGCTGGTCGATGATGAGTTGTCCGCGGAGCGGCGCGGCGACCTGCTCCAGAGGATGGATCGAACGCCCGGCGGCTGGCGGATGGTGGCGATGCGATTCCTGCAATACCAGGTGGAGCGGCGCGCCGTGCGGGAGATGATCGGCGTTTCCACGGTAAATCGCGGCGAAAGCGAAGCGCCGGACCATCGCCGGGCCGGCGGATTACCGCAGACGCTGCGGATCGCGGCGATGGTCCTGGCGACAGCGACGCTTTTTTCCCTGGCGGGTTTGTATATCGGCGGGCGGTTGCACACGGCGCACCCGGCGATCACGACGGCGTTTGCGCCCCCTGCGGCGCGGCTGCGCAGCCACTTTTTATTGACGCCGGGTTCCAGCGCCGTACCGATGAGCTATCCGGTGATGAACGGCTCTGCGGCCAATACAACGCGCAACATTGTGGTGGTCAGCGACGGGACGGGGCGAGTGGTGGCGTTTCCGGTCGTACCGGCGGTGGCGGTGAAGACGTCGCCGGTTTATTAAGAGCCTGTTCCGGACAGGCTCTAAGACGGAAGTTTACAACACGTGTATGAATGTCGAATAGACTTTTGCTTGTAATTGTTTTGCTGTTCGGTCTGGTCGCCGCCGCGGCGACCGGTCCGGTGCGGGCCTCCCGCGGTAGCGTGATTGCGGCGCCGCAACCGGTCGCTCCCGGCGCCCATCCCGATCGTACCGGGACGGGCCGATACTTCATCGGCGTGGCGATCCGAAAAATTCCGTCAGTTTTCAGCCGGTTGCTGGGATTGCGCGGGGGGCAGGGGCTGCTGGTTCAACAGGTGATACCGGGGAGTCCCGCCGCCGCGGCCGGCTTAAAGGCTGGTGATCTGCTCATTGCGCTGGGTGGCAAACCCCTTCGGACCCCGCAGCAGCTTGTAGAGGCAGTGAATCAATCGCCTCGGCGGCGCGGCCGGCCGACGGTATGCCGCCTGACGATCATTCGCGCCGGCGCGCGGCGGAAAGTAAGCGTAACACCGGCGCCTTGCCCGCCCCAACTGTTTTTTCTCGGGCGAAAAATATTCATGACTTCGCGGACTTTCGTCCCAGCCGCCCGGCCAGCGAATCCCGGCGCCCCGGGACGACAGATCATGCCGGCGCGAGTCATGACCTTTGGTCCCGGCATGATCATTCATCTGCCGGAAACGCCCGGCTCTCCCGCTCTATCGTCGCGGTTACCGGAGGTATTCACCATCACGCAGTGGACCGATTCCCACGGGGTGGTTCATACGATCATCAATACCGGAGACCGGCGATATTCGGTTGATTCCGCCCACCTAAGATCACTGCCACCGCCGGTTCAGCCGCTGGCCAGGCTGCTGCTGCGTTCCAGCGCGTCTTTGGGGCTGCGGCGCCCGGGTGCGGCGCCCGCGAATACCGGGCAGGCTGGACGCAAGCGGGCTGTGGAAAATTCCCCGGCGGCGGGCGCCAATCCCGGTTCGCCGGGAAAACAGATCCGGCAAATCGAAGCGCAAATCATCGCTTTGCAGGCCCGTCTAGCCCGGCTGCGAAAGCAGGCGCTGGCGCGGCGCGCCGCGTCGCAACCGGCGCATTAATTCTCTTTATTGGCGGCTGGCGGCGGGATCGTTCGGGGGCCCGGCGGGAGAACTGTTTTTCCGGCGGAATATTCTGATTACCGGTGCCTCGGCCAATTCCGCCACTCCCAGCCAGCGACTTGCCAGTCCGTACACGATCGCCGCGGTGAGCACCACGGCGGGCAGGCGGACCAGCGCCCCGAGCAGCCGATGACCCGGTCCGAGCATCGGAATTCCGCGTAACTGAGTATTGACGATCCAAGCGAACAGAGTCATCAAAGCTGTGGCCAGAAGCGATTTACCCACCAGCGGTCCCACGGCGCGCGGTTCGAGCGGTCCGAATCGTTTTCGCACGAGCCACGCCAACACGCCCACCTGCACCACCGCGGAAATACTGGTGCTGGCCGCCAGGCCGCCCACCTGCATGAACCAGATCAACAGCAGGTTCAGCGCGAGGTTTAAAAACACCATGGCCACGGCTATTTTCATGGGCGTTGCGGCGTCGCGGTGGGCGTAAAACACCCGCACCAGCAACATTTGAATTTCAAAGGCCCAAATGCCCGCGCAGAACCATCGTGCGGCCCATGTGGCTCGGTCCACGTCGTCGGCGCTGACGCGGCCTCCCATATAAATGGCGGTGATGAGCGTGTGGGCAATGAGAATCATGCCGGCGGTGGCGGGAATGCTCAAAAATAAACTCTTCCGCAGCGCGGCCTGGAGAATCTGTTTGACTTCGGCGGGCCGCCCGGCCGCCGCGGAGAGACGGGGAAACACCGCGGTTGCCGTGGCTACGCCGAAAATGCCGACGGGCAGCATGTAAATGCGCTGCGCCACCGAGAGCTTTCCCAGAGCACCGGCGAGCAGGGGCGTGTGTATGTGCATGCCCAGAAGCCCAAAAATCGTCCGGCCGGCGTGACCGTCCGGTGAGAACCACCACGCGATCTGCGAATCCATAAACACGTTAAGCTGAACCACGGAAAGGCCGATCGTCATCGGCAGCATGGCGCGAACAATTTCGCCGATGGCCGCTCGTATGGTTCCGCCTCCGTTCGGGGGGATAATTCGCCAGCCGCCGGAGAGTCGTACTCCGGCCCGTTTAACGGCGATGAACATCAGCAACAGTTGAACCATGCCGGCGATGAGCACCGCCACCGCCACCCAGATCACGCGCAGGCGCACGGGATAACGCCAAGTCCAGATAAGCACGGGAATCGCCGCCGCCAGGGCCATGGCGATATTGAGAATGATGGGCGCAGCGGCCTGGGCGGCAAAGCGTTCGTGGGAGGCCGCGATCGCCCCCAGCAGCGCCACCAGGCACACGTAAACAGAGTAGGGAAGCATCAGGGCGATCATTCCGGCCGCAAGACGATTGGCGGACGAAACCGCATGCGATAACGCCAGCGGCGCGACCATCGCTTCCCCCACCAGCATGATGGCCACGAGTACAACGGTCAGCAGAACAACGATCGCGCGGGCCAACTGGTTGGCCGCCTCCTGGCCCTGCTGTTGGCGAAGACGGGTGTACACCGGTAGAAACACCGCCGTTAGCGCGCCTTCTCCGAAGATGCGGCGGAAAAGATTGGGAAACTGAAACCCCATCCAGAAAGCGGACCAGGTTGTTCCCACGCCGAGAAAATAGCCGCACGCTTTGTCGCGCAGCAGTCCGAAAATCCGGGAAAGAAAAGTCAACTTGGAGATCAGATTGGCGTAATGAATGAATCCACCCGGGCGATCGGCCGTGGCCGTGTTGGGTGCATGGTCCGCATTCGTTTTCGGTACGCTCATGCCGGTTTCCGATGCAACATGTCCCGCAGCCGCCGGCAGAGAGCTTGCGGATCATCCGCGGCGAGCGCCGCGGAACTCACCGCCACGGCCGCAACACCCGCAGTTAGCAGTTGGCCAAGATTATCCGGCGTGATTCCGCCGATGGCGACGGAGGGGATCGGCAGATCCGCGCCGCGAATTTCGCGGGCATATTCCACGCCGGCGAGGCGCGGCTTGATCTTGGTTTGCGTCGGGAACATTGGACCGATGGCGATATACGTGGCCCCATCCCGGACGGCGGCCCGCGCCTGTTCGGCGGTTTGCGTGGATATGCCGATGATCATGTCGCGGCCGGCTATTTTTCTGGCGATGGCGCAGGGCATATCCTGCTGGCCCAGATGAACTCCGTCGGCGCCGGCCGGGATGGGGCCACGTA
>JAJZKY010000492.1 GCA_021803885.1 Planctomycetota bacterium | reverse complement strand
CGCGAGTCTGGCTACACACCGGCCGAGGTGCTGCCCCAGGATAAGGCGAAAGTCGTCACCCAATTGCAGGAACAGTGCCGCCGGGTCGCCTTCATCGGCGATGGCATCAATGACGCTCCAGCGCTCGCACAGGCTAATGTCGGCATTGCACTCGCTTCAGGCACGGACATCGTCATCGAAGCAGCAGAGGTGACCCTCTCACGCAGACAACTCGGCGAGGTGGTCACGGCACTGACGGCGGCACGGCGCACCCTGAGCAATATCCGCGGCAATCTGTTCTGGGCCTTTTTCTACAATATTCTACTGATCCCTGTTGCGGCTGGCGTGGCCGCGCCTATCGGCATCCATCTGAATCCGATGGTGGCTGGCGTAGCCATGGGGCTGTCCTCCGTCTTCGTGCTCAGCAACAGTTTGCCCCTTAATCGGCTCAAGGCTTATGTACCAACGGTAACGCGGGGTGCTGTACAGAATACCGCACTCGAACCTGCTCATTCCTGAGCGATCGTTCAAACGAGGAGAATCCTAATGAGTCAGTTCGTTTTCAGCGTACCCGCCAAGGGCGATTTTGAAACCACCGTGGCGCAGGTCACTGCGGCCCTCAAGGTGGAAGGCTTCGGTGTGCTCACCACGATTGACGTGGCCGCGACGCTCAAGGCCAAACTGGGCATTGAGGGACAGCCCTATGTCATTCTCGGGGCTTGCAACCCGCACTACGCTCATCAGGCGTTGGAGGCCGATCCCGACATCGGTGCCTTGCTGCCCTGCAACGTGGTGGTGCGCACCGAGGCCGATGGCAGCGTGAGCGTGGTGTTCATGGATCCCGCCGCCGTGCTCGGCATGGTGGACAGGCCGCAAATTACCGCGCTCGGCATCGAGGTGCGCGACAAACTCCAGCGTGTGGCTGATGCCGTGCGCGGTTGAATGATACCTATACGAGCGTATTGAATATCCCTTTTACTTCATTCCCAACAGGAGAAAACCCATGAGCGATATCAGGCTGAAGATCACCGGCATGACCTGCGGACACTGCGTGCGGGCCGTGACCAAGGCGCTGGAAGGCGTACCTGGTCTGGAAAAAGCCGATGTCACGCTCACGCCAGGAGAAGCTGTAGTGCATGGTCAGGCGAGCGCTGCCGCATTGATCGCAGCGGTCAAGGAAGAAGGCTACGACGCGGCTGTGCAGGACTGAAGCCATGGCGAAGGTGCTACTCTACACCAGCCCCGGCTGTCCGGACTGTGCCGCAGTCAAGCGCTACCTCGAAATGCGCGGTGTCGCTTTTGACGAACGCGACGTCACCGCGCCGGGCGTGGCCGAAGAAGCGAAATCCCGCTACGGCGTGCGCGTCGCGCCGATCACCGTGATCGACGGCGGGGCGCTGTACGGTACTTTTGCCGAACAGAAATCGCGGCTCGATGCTGCATTCGGTGGTTGAATGCAGTGTATCAGGAGGCTTGAAATGGACCGGAAAACCATCAGGCGTTTGGGTCTTGCCGCAGCGTGCGCGGCATTTATTGTTTCGCCCGCCTTCGCACAGGGCATGATGGGCGGCCCCGGCATGATGCCACACATGCCGATGATGGCGGTTCAGCATAGTCTTCCACGCCAAGCACCCGCAGCGATTTCCCGCTACGGCTGCATGAGTTGTCATGCGGTGGGGCATGGCGTCGTCGGACCTGCCTTCGAATGGGTGGCCTGGAAATATCAAAAGCAGCCCGATGCCCTGGCGCGGGTTTCCTCCTTCATAGAGCACGGCGGAACATCCACATGGGGCGGCATGATGCCTGATCTAAACGTACCCGATGCAACCGCCCGGGATATTGCGCAATGGATACTTAAACTCAAACCCGTACAGCCGCCGCAGACGCAGGGAGAGCACTGAACTGGGTTGACATGAAGGTTCGCATGTATTTTTCGGCGCCTCGGGTTGGGGGCCAGTCGTGGTATTCTTGGTTATGCTGGCGGTGCTGCTCACCGTAGCACGCTCGGCCTGGGGATAACGCACCATGCAACCTCCGGGGCGGGCTCATTAATAGGGCGGTTAGAATTCTCGAAAACCATTCTCAAAAACTAATGGGTTATAGCCATAATAATTTCGAGGACATGGTGGCCAAGCTGCCGAACGGTCGCTTACGCTGTCCTGCCGCTGTTTGAGCCCAGATGGCTGGTAGCAGTAGAGGATTGTTTGATGCCTGACTGTGCCCTGGTATGCAACTGCCGACGTGCTCCGTTCCGGGCGATTGCCGCTTCAGCCCTGAAAACCCGATTTTAACTCCAGGAAAAACCATGGGGCTCCCACCAACAGATACCAGTAATAGGTAAAAAAACGCCAGCCCAAGAGGCTGAATCCCACGTCGCCCCTTGCCATGGTGCTGCCAAACAAAAGTGCGTAAGCTGCGCCTACAGTTCCGGCACCGCCCGGCAGGATGCTAAGTTGTACGGTTAGGTTGAGCAGGGTTTGGCTTACAATCAGGTAAGGGACGCTCACTACGACACCGGCGTAGGCCATGAGTATCCATAAGATCAGATACCGGGGGAGCCAATAGCCTGCGGTGCTGCCAAAGATCAACCAGCGGTGGCGCCAATTCATGGTTTTGATCAGCCCCGCCGCTCGGGCGAAACGATGAACGGAACGTGCAACGGAAAACCGGTGACGACGATACCAGCGTACCTGCCGCAGCAGATAGTCGATCCATAACAATAAGCGCCGATGCTCGATGTGCCAGGCCAAGATCGCGATGATGAAAGTAGATAATACCGTAATAAGCAGCGTGATAAAGGCGCTCAGATTGGGAACATGGCGTGACGCAGAAACCATGAGGGTGGCGCCGGAGAATAATAGGATAATGAACAATAGGTCGAAAATGATGATGAGCACCAACAATCCGCCGGAATGGCCTATATCCACTCCCCGGCGGCGCAAAAACAGGATATAGGCGGCGCCCATACCGGATGCCGCCGGTGTGGCCGCTCCGGCAAATTCCGCAGCCATGACGATACCCATGGACCTGTGCAAGGGCAGGCCGATATGTAAAAGGCTGCAGAGCATGCGCAGTCGCGCTCCCTCAAAAATCCAGCTGATCAACATCAGTGTCACCATTACCAACAAAATCAGTGGTGGAATATTCAACAAGAGCTGCAGGGACTGTCTGTTGATGAAGAGGAACAAGGGTATCAGAGATACCCCAAGCGCAATGACGAGAATTATCCAGAATTGCCGGTGCATGGAGGTAGGTCCTGTTGGTGAGGTGCTTGGGGGCTGCGCTATGCGATCAACCCGCTCAAATTCAATCATCGGTTCGGCAGTGGGCGATTTCGGTCAACGGAGATCCTTGGCGACGCAGATATTGAATACCTCTTCGCTAACGCTACCTGCAAATATCGTTGTCTTTACCCGATCATGGACCCCCAGACCGTAGCGTTGGTATGCGTGTTCCGGATGATGGTTTTTGCAGGAGAACAATTTGCCATAATAGCGCGGATGATCTGTTTTTCTCAGGCGCTCTTCGAAAGCCCGCCACAGGCAGCGGACAAGGCCATAACCGCGAAACCCGGGTAATACATTAAAATGCATGTGGGCGGCCTGCCGGGGGCGGCGGGGCCGTTCGCGAAAGCTGTGGGTAAGTAGCCATTCCACGAATTGCGAACTGCGCGGGTGATGCGCATAGGCCCCGGATACGGATTTGAGCAGCATGCGCAATGTGGCTGCCGAACCCGCATAGACCAGATAGCGATCAAAAGAAGGCGGCGCTCCCAGCAAATAACCGACAACCCGGCCGTTATGCGTGGCCACATAGGCCCAATCCTCGGCATAATCCAGATAGGGATTGACCATAAGATCGGCGAAAAGCTCGCGATCGCAGAATATGGCATCTATTGGGTTGCCGAGGAATCCCGTTTCGCAACAGATATGTCTGATTTTCGCTCTGTCGGCATTCCGATAGGGGCGGATGCTGAACCCGGCAGATTTCCCTAACCAAAAGCCGTTCGTAATGATCGAATCTTCGGGCATGTCGGCATAAGCGGGGTGAGATCCTGCCATAATTGCTTTTTCCTCAGAGAATGCAGCGAATATCTCTCCCTGTCATCGGCTGGAAATCGGCCCCATCAGAGGTTGGTTTAGGCGATCCACGAAATCGCGATGTCTCGGTGTATCGAACTCCAAGTGCTTATAGACCCTGATCTTGGCCCAATCCTCAATGAATATCCAAAGAATGCAATAGATCCATACTGCACCGGCCTCCCCCCAGGTGATAGAGGGCACCAGCCCCATGGGATAGACTACAAACAATGTCGCCGCGGCTTTGGTCAGAATGGCAGACCAAAGGAGTATCGCTGAGGGATAGGGTTTCTTCAAAAAAGAGCTACGCGTCCGCGCAATGAACAACGTCAAATGCCCGGCAACGGCAAGCTTGAGGAAAATCAGGGTTTGCAGATGCGGGATGCCCATGTGAAAGTAATCTTTGGCGATGAGCAGCATGCCAAAGGTTTCCACGACGCCGATGAGCCCCAGTACGGTGGACACCGTTAGGACGCGGTGCATGTCCCAGCGCACTGGTTTGGG
>JAJZKY010000491.1 GCA_021803885.1 Planctomycetota bacterium | reverse complement strand
TGCAGCCGCGACGGATTGCCGCCAGAGCGGTGGCGGCCCACATAGCGGAAGAACAGGGTTGGAACCTCGGCGAACAGGTGGGCTATCAGGTGCGGATGGAAAAACGCCTCACCACCTCCACCGTATTGCGCATCATGACCGAAGGAATTCTGACGCGGCAGCTGCTGGATGATCCGGCACTGGAAAAGGCCGGGGCGATTATTCTCGATGAATTCCATGAACGCAGTATTCACAGTGATTTAACGCTGGCCCTGTTGCGGCAGGTGCGGCAGACCATCCGCCCGGATTTATTGATACTGGTTATGTCCGCCACACTCAACGCCCGGAAAGTCGCCGAATTTCTCAATGGGGCGCCGGTACTCAACGTGCCTGGCCGGCTGTATCCGGTGCGGATCGTGTATCAACCCGGAACTGACAGCCGCATGGAACAGCGCGTCATTAAAACGGTGCGTGCGGCGTGGGATGAGGAAAATAACGGGCACATTCTGGTATTCCTGCCCGGGATTGCGGAAATCAATCGCTGCGCCGCCGCGGCCAGAACTTTACCCGCGGCTGCGGGATGCCGGGTAATGACCTTGCATGGTTCCTTGCCGCTGGAGGCGCAGATGGCCGTGCTGAAGCCATCCACAGAACGCAAAATTATCTTTTCTACCAACATTGCAGAAACCTCATTAACCATTGACGGAGTTACCACGGTCATTGATTCCGGTCTGGTGCGTCAGGCCAGTTATGATGCGCAACGTGGTATCGATCAGCTGGATTTAATTCCAATAAGCCAGGCCGCCGCCGAACAACGCGCGGGGCGGGCCGGACGTACCGCGCCGGGAGTGTGCATTCGACTGTGGCCGGAATTGCAGACCAAACATCTGCGGGATTTTGAGATTCCAGAAATAATGCGGGTAGATTTAACACAAAGTGTATTGATGTTATATGCCTGGGATCGGCATGGGCCGCGGGAATTCGATTTCTTTGAAAAGCCGCCGGTGGAACGCCTTGACGCGGCGGTGGAACTATTGCGGGAGCTGGGAGCTTTGGCGCCGATGGCAGGGGGTTTGCGTTTGACGCCATTGGGGCGGAAATTGCTGGAATTGCCGCTGCATCCGCGTCTGGGGCGGTTACTGCTGGCGGCGAAAGATAGTGGATATGGAGCCTTGGGGGCGATGGTGGCGGCACTGCTTGCCGAACGGGATATTGTGGGTTCACGCCGGGATCAAGGCGGTATCGGTGTGGGCGAATCGGATATTGCCATACGGGTGCTGGCGCTGACCCGAATGGAAAACGCGATGAACGCCGGCGAGGCCAACCTGGATGCGTCAGGAGCACATCGGGTGCGGGCGGTGGCCGGGGAGTTGGGGCGAATGGCAGGCATCACCGTCAAGCCGATCAATATGGTGGAGTCGGTGAATACTGCGGCCATTGGCGAGCTTTTGCTGCGTGCCTACCCGGATCGGGTCTGCCGCCGGAGGGATAATGATCCTCTGCGGGGGGTAATGGTGGGTGGACGCGGTATACGGATGGGGCCGGAATCGATAGTACTCCGTACGCCATTATTTGTGGCAGTGGATATTCAGGCCTCCGATAAAGCAGGCGAGGCGCTGGTGCGCCTGGCGACGGGGATTACCCAAGGGCAACTCGAAGCGTTGTATCCCGAAGCCCTTGGCGAGGAAAAAACGGTGGAGATATCCGGAGGCCGGATTATAGCTTATCGAAAAATCCTCTACCGTGACCTGGTACTGGAACAACATGTCGACTCCCAACCCGATTGGGAGCAGATTCAAAAAGCGGCAGCGAAATATATTGCTGAACATTTACCGGAATTTATGCAACGTGATATTCCTCTGCGGCGGCTGTGCGGGCGCCTGGCCCTGTTGCGAAAAGCCATGCCGGATAAAAAGATACCGGAACTGCAGACCGGGGATATTTTGGTTCTTTTAACTTCCAGCACACTGGATCATAAGCAGTTGCAAAATATCATCGCCGGCAAAGGCCTGGTATCGGCGATTGAAATTTCTTTGGACAAGACGGTAAAACATCTGCTGGCCACCGCCGCGCCGGAGCGGTTGGCTTTACCCAATGGCCGACAGGCGGCTCTGGAATATCGGGATGATGGCACGCCGGTGTTATCCGTGCGTTTGCAGGATTTATTCGGTTATAAAGATACCCCCAGAATTGCCAATGGCCGCATACCGGTAGTGCTGGAAATTCTGGGGCCAAATCATCGACCCGTGCAAATTACATGCGATCTGGCAGGATTCTGGGCAGGAAGCTATACGCTGGTACGAAAGGATTTGCGGGCTAGATATCCCAAACATGCCTGGCCCGAAAATCCGGCGGACGCATCACCGCAGGTGCGGAATAGAAGACCATAACAACACCAGATGTCCGGGACGCAACGTCATTTCGTACCGTTCACGGCGTTATAAATTACGGTAACCGTTCACGGCTCGGCCACCAATATCGCCCGCGCTGCGGCCGCGCCGCAATGAGTAATGAGACGGCCTGGCGGCCTTAGGAATGGGACCGTAAGAACTTCCCGATTGGCATTACCATGGAATACTCCACCACCGGCATAGCCGACGGATGGTGCTCCGGAATCCGCGCACCAACCGGCATAACGACTAATTTGGAAGTTATTATGTGTTAAGTTCCTTAAGGAGACGTGGCGCTACACTTAAAAGTACAGGAATCGCAATGATTTTTTTGATCATTATTTTTTATACCAGAGGAAGCGGAAGAAGGCACAGGTAACTGCCCCCAATAACCGCATTTTGAGACATCCCCTCTTTTTTTGCTACCTCTTTGTTTCATCACCTTCTTATAGCCAACTGCAACCTGCAATCTCCGTTGGTCGTTGTCCCGCGGCGGATTAAACCCGCCGGCTAACATATCCGGTGGGATAAACCCACCGGCTCGCTATTATTTTTTAACTCCTGACTTCTTAGTCCTACATTCTATTCATTATTCATTACTCATTGCTCCTCGTGCCTGCCAGAGGTGCGCAACACTTACACAACATGATCAATCCAGCCGCCACCCAGAAGCACATCACCATCGTAGCAGACCACCGCTTGTCCCGGTGTGATGGCGGCAACAGGTTCATCAAAAAGCACGGTTAATTCATCCTGACCGGTGATCTGGGCTTGCGCGGGGGCGGCGGGAGTGTTGTAGCGAATCTTGGCCAGGCAGCGAATCGGCCCCATGGGGCGAACCGTCAGCCAATTGATTTCCCGTGCCACAAGTCCGCGGTGCAACAGATCTTTATGCGGCCCGATGCGTATGGTATTACTGGACGCATCAATGCCGGTGACGTACACCGGATAGCCCAGCGCTACGCCCACCCGGCGCCGCTGCCCTAACGTAAAATGCTGATGGCCATCGTGGGTTCCGACGGTTTTACCATCGGGGTCCACAATCGGTCCCGGCTTGACGGTTTCCGGAGAGCGTTTTTTGACTAAATTAAAATACTCATTATCCGGCACAAAACAGATTTCCTGGGAATCCGGCTTATCATGCACCGGAAGACCAAAACGTCGGGCCATCACCCGTACTTCGCTTTTGGGGTAATCTCCTATTGGCAGCAGCATCCGCGGCAACTCCTCCGGCGGGATTCCAAACAGTACATAACTCTGATCCTTGCCATGGTCCGCCGCACGCATGATGCGCGGAACGCCGGAAGAATCCCGCCCGATCCGGGCATAATGACCGGTGGCGACAAAATCCGCGTCCATCGCCTGCGCATAGCGGGACAGTTTACCAAACTTCAGATACTCATTGCAGCGCACACACGGATTTGGCGTTCGCCCATGATTGTACTCTCGGACAAAGTAATCAATGATGCCCCCGAAATCGTGCTGAAAATTCAACGCATAAAAATCAATTTCCAGCAATCCCGCCACGTATCGGGCATCGGCGGCATCATGAGTGGAGCAGCAACCCTGGTGATGCGGTTGGGCCGCTTTTTCCGGAGCGCAGGCCACAAGTTCATCGCCGGGCTTTTCTGTGGGGTCGCTTCCCAGCCGCATAAATACGCCGATGCAGTCATATCCCTGTTCTTGCAACAGGGCTGCCGCTACGGAACTGTCAACTCCGCCGGACATCGCGACTACAACTCTTTTTCCATTTGCGGACACCATGAAACTCCAAAATCGTCGAAAATTATAGCACGGCGATGCGCACGGTCTCACGTAGCTGATCTCTGCCCGCAAGCTCGGGGGGTGGCGTGCCGGCACCGGGTGCGAATGGGTTGGTCACTGGGTCCATGGGGATCAATTATAGCAAGTTTAGGCATCTTATAAAAACTCCATAAACTTCCTAAACTCCACATAAATGACCCAACGATCTTAAGTAACCGTTCATGCGGCCATAACCGCAAAAAATCATAATACCAGTGAATAATAAATAATGAATAAAACGCAGGATTTATATGATAAGCCGGCCAGGGAGCTGGCCGCTTGTAAAGTAGTTACGCATAGAGGTAGGAAAGTCCGCTTTTATTGCGGACTCCCCTCCCTCCGAACCGGACGTGCGGATTTACCGCATCCGGCTCTCCGGTTAATGGGCCCCCTT
>JAJZKY010000490.1 GCA_021803885.1 Planctomycetota bacterium | reverse complement strand
TCGACGTGGGCCTCAAGTCGGAAGGACCGATTCCCGCCGAGCAGTTCCGCAATGCGGAAGGCGAAATAGAGGTGAAAGTCGGGGACTCCGTAGAGGTCTGTCTGGAGCTGGTGGAAGACGGTATGGGCGAAACCCGTCTCTCCCGTGAAAAAGCCCGCCGCGCCAAGACCTGGGTCGACCTGGAGAAGTCCTTCAACGACAACGCCGTGGTGCATGGCTTCCTCACCGGCAAGGTGAAAGGTGGTTTCACCGTCAGTATCGACGGTGTGCGTGCCTTCCTGCCCGGCTCTCTGGTCGACGTGCGCCCGGTACGGGATGTGGCGTATCTCGAAGGCAAAGACCTCGAGATGAAGATCATCAAGCTGGACCGCAAGCGTAACAATGTGGTGGTCTCCCGCCGTGCGGTGGTCGAGCAGGAACAGAGCGTGGAACGCGGCGCGCTGCTGGAAAGCATTCAGGAAGGCGCGATTCTCGAGGGCGTGGTCAAGAACCTCACCGATTACGGCGCGTTTATCGACCTCGGTGGTATCGACGGCCTGCTGCATATCACCGATATGGGCTGGCGCCGGGTCAAGCATCCCAGCGAAGTGGTCACCGTGGGCGGTGAAGTGCGTGTCCTGGTCCTGAAGTTCGACCGCGAGCGTGGCCGTATCTCTCTCGGTATGAAGCAGCTGGGTGAAGACCCCTGGCGTGATATTGCCCGCCGTTATCCGGAGGCCACCCGAATTTTCGGTAAGGTCACCAACGTTACGGATTACGGCGCGTTCGTCGAGATCGAGGAAGGCGTCGAAGGTTTGGTGCATGTCTCCGAAATCGACTGGACCAACAAGAACATCAATCCGGCCAAGGCCCTGCATGTCGGCCAGGAAGTCGAAGTGATGATCCTCGATATCGACGAAGAGCGTCGCCGCATTTCGCTGGGTATCAAGCAGTGCCTGCCCAATCCGTGGGACGACTTCGCGCAGAACTTCCAGAAGGGCGATCGTGTCTCCGGTCAGATCAAGAGTATTACCGACTTCGGTGTGTTCGTCGGTCTGGATGGTGGTATCGACGGCCTGATCCATCTTTCCGATCTTGCCTGGGATCGTGCCGGCGAAGAAGCGGTACGGGACTTCAAGAAGGGTGATACTCTGGATGCGGTGGTCCTCAGCATTGATCCGGAGCGGGAGCGTATCAGTCTCGGCGTCTTTTTGCAAACGCTCCAGCTCCTGCCCGATCATTTGCCTGGGCAAATCGGGATGGTTGCTGGCCACTACCAGGTCCAGAATCTGCGCTTTTACCTGGCCCCGGCTGATCCGCTGCGCTTCGCGTTCGAGATTTTCCCGCACTTCCTGCCGTAATACGGCAACGTCTCCATCCTCGATACCCAGCGCCAGGGCAAAAGCCGCATCCACTTCGGGCAACTGGGGCGCTGCCACTTCCCGAACCTGCAGATGGAACTGCGCGGCTTGGCCGGCGAGCTCCGCCACATGATATTCTGCCGGAAACTGCACCGCGACGGTCCGGTCTTCTCCCGCGGACATCCCCAGCAATCCCTGTTCGATATCCGGCAGCAAGCGGCCCGAGCCCAGCACCACGGAGTAATCGGTCACGTCGCCACCCGCCATGGGGACACCATCAATCTCTCCCTGAAAATCCACGGTGACCCGGTCTTCGTTCTGGGCAGGACGCTCAGCGGGCACATAAAAACGCCGCTGCTGACGCATGATATCTATGGTGGCATCCACGTCGGCATCCGTCACTTCAGCCGTCTTGCGGATAACGGTGGCGTCCGGCACCTGCGGATCAAATTCGGGGTATACCTCTACCACGGCCGTAAACACGAGGTCCTCGCCGCGGCCACCTTTCTCAACCTGCACTTCCGGTCTTCCAACCGGACGTAAAGATTCGTCACGCACTGCCTGAGAATAGCGTTCGTTGATAAGATGGTCGAAGGTCTCCATGAGGGCATCGGAACCATAATGGCGTTCGATGAGTGTCATGGGCGCCTTGCCGGGCCGGAAACCCGGCAAACGTGCGGAGCGCGCCTTGTTACGCAGACGCTGGGAAACCCCGCTCTCCACTTCGCTGGCGGGAATGGTCACATGGATGTGTCTTTCCAGAGGCGCAGCCTCCGGTGTCGAAATTTGCATGAACTGATCCTTCTTTTGCATTTTGTCTAAGCCTATACGTCGATAGTAAACACAAGCCGCTCGCCCCTCAAGGTCAGGACAGACCACGGCTCCCTGGTTTGACGGGCGTTCCACCTGCCGCGCAGAGCGGGCAGGCGGCAGCTTCCCAGGTAAGCACGGGGAGCTTCAATAGGGGAAAAAATGGTGCACCGTCAAAATCGCTGAATCCCGAACTACGGTCAATGATCGCTGATGCCGCCAATACCTGCCCACCGGCTGCGGTAACAGCCGCCATACATTCCCGTGTCGAGCCCCCTGTCGTCGTAATATCTTCGACCACCAGGACGCCCTTACCCGGCGCCAGCGCAAAGCCCCGGCGCAGCACCATCTGCCCGGCCTCCCGTTCGGTAAACAGGCTGCGTACTCCCAGCGCACGCCCGCATTCGTAGGATACCAGAACCGCACCCATGGCTGGCCCCACGACACAAGAGATGCGCCGCCGCAGATCATCAGGAATACCCGCCACCATCGCCGCACACAGTCGCGCAGCGTGCCCCGGATATTGCAGCACCCTGGCCGACTGCAGGTAGGTATCGCTATGTCGCCCGGAGGATAACAGAAAATGTCCATGGAGCAGCGCCCCGTCTTCTTTGTACAGCGCCACCACTTCGTCTGCAGTCACAGTATTTCTTCTCCATGGTCTAGTATGATGCGGGGGACAGCCGCAGCACCGCCGCAATCCGGCATATCAGCGTGGCTCCCGCGCATCGCCGGGTTTAGCCACCAACTCATTCAATATCTGGCCGAGAGCCCGTGCCGGGTCCACCGCAGCCGTGACCGGCCGGCCTACCACCAGAAAGTCCGAACCCGCTGCCAGTGCCGCCGCAGGCGTCATGATACGTCGCTGATCGTCCTCCGCGTACTGCGCGGGTCGAATCCCCGGAGTCACCCGCAGAAGCTCAGGTAATACATCCCGCAGGTGGCCCGCCTCCAGCGCAGAACAGACGAGGCCATCCAGTGCACATGCCGCAGCCAGTGTCGCCAGACGCCCAACCTGCTTCACCACCGAACTGTTCACCCCTACTTCGTGCAGCGCGTCATCATCCATACTGGTGAGCACCGTCACCGCGATCAGAAGCGGGCGCCGGGTTCCGGCGCCGTCTTCCACGGCTTCACGCGCTGCGCGCAGCATGGCGCTACCACCGCTGGCGTGAACATTGAGCATCCATACGCCGAGCCGGGATGCCGCCCTGCAGGCTTTGGCAACAGTCTGCGGGATATCGTGAAACTTGAGGTCCAGGAATACGTCGAAACCCCGGTCCTGCAGACGCTTCACAATGACGGGGCCACTTGCAGTGAAAAGTTCCTTGCCTACTTTGACCCGGCACTGGGCGGGATCAAGTTGATCCGCCAAAGCCAGGGCATCGCGTTCATCCGCATAATCCAACGCAATGATGAGCGGAGAAATCACAAGCTGCACCCTCCGGAAAAAGTGCCCCACTGACGGCAACTAGGGCAACGCCAATAATACTGAGGACTCTGATATCCACAGGTCTGACAATGAAAAACCACCGGTTCTACCGAAAGCCCTCTGACTGTCATCGCCATAACGGGATACAATGTTGGATCTGGCGCCTCGGGGTCCAGTTCCAACAGAACCTGCATCACCCGCATGTCCGGCTGCCGCAATAGCAGATGCCTTAAATACGTTGTCGCCGCCAAGGTTCCTTCAACGCCCTGCAGGGCATGCGCCAGAAGTTTTACCGCCAGCGGCGAACGACACATATCCAACAGGCGTTCCCGTGCCTTTTGCGCATCCACGCCATTCGCAACATGTGGTAAAACGCTCAAAAATGGTTCCAGAACCAGCAGGATTACGGACTCCACCCGGGAATCCAGCAGTTTTCTCCAGAGGTCGAAGGCATCGTCCCAGTTCCGCCGGTCAAAGGCGATACGCCCGCCGACCACCAACGCCCGTGGATTCTCCGGGTCCTCCTTGCGCGCCATCCCTAAAAAGACCCCCGCCTGCTCCGTTTCTCCCGCGAGCAAAGACTGCTCGGCAAGCTCACCGTAGAGCATGGCAATCACCGGACGCTGACCGTGCGTACCCGTTTTGTGCAACTGCTGACGCACGGCGATAGACTTGGCCCACTCGCTGCCCAGTTCGTACAACTCGGCAAGCGTGGCAAGGCCCTCCAAATGATCAGGTTGACGATCCAGTAGTTCTTTGAGGATGGACTCGGCCCGATCGAGAATCCCGGCCTTGAGGTAATCCTGTGCAATCTCGAAGAGTACACTCCGCCGCAAATCAGATGCCAGCGCCGGCTGATCCAGAAGGTACTGATGTACCCGCAAGGCGCGCTCCAACTCTCCGCGGCGCCGGAAGAGTCGCCCCAAGGCGAGTAGAATATCAACGCTTTCGGGGTGTTGCCGCAGGGCATCCAGAAAAACCTCCACCG
>JAJZKY010000489.1 GCA_021803885.1 Planctomycetota bacterium | reverse complement strand
AGAACCGTCGCCGCTCCCCGGAGATGCTGGCTCGCGTGGAGCAGCGCGTGCAGCAGGTGCGCCTGGGTGCGTCGTTGCAATTGCCTTCCGTGCGCATCGCGGCCATGGAGCTGGAGTCGATGCAGCCGGGCACGGTGCTGCGTTTGGGGCTGCCCGCCACCACGCCAGCGGAATTGCTTGTGGCCGGTATGGCGCTCTTTCACGCGCTGCCGGTGCGGGCGGGCGAACATCGCGGGGCGCAGGTGGTGGGTCGCAATCATCCGCTGCTGAATCAGTCCACAGAATAGGCAACATGGGAATCGGCAATACGGAATAGGAATCAGGCATCGGGAAGATCAAATGCGCAGAGTGAAGATCAAGCCAGCGGCGAAGACACCGCCGGTCGGGGCAAGCACAGGGAATCAAGTGGAGCGAGTATGACCATGGCCGGGCAGATACAAATTTGGATCGAAGAACTGGAGCGCCTGCTGGAGCAGCGCTCGGGCGCGCAATGGACGGTGACCCATGAGGTGACCGAGCCGCGTCCAGTGCCGCTGTTCTACAGCACGATCGCCATCACCGGCACTGTGCCGGGGGAGTTGAGCATCGCCATGCCCGGCGCGGAGCTGGTGCAGTTGGTGCAACTGGCATCGCAGCAGGCAGCCGATCCGCAGGCTCCGCTGGATGAGGCGCTGCTGGGCGCTTGGAAATCTTTGTTGGAGGCGACGCTGCCGCTCTTTGTTGCGCGCCTGCAAAGCGAGGGAACGGGAGAATTTCAGGCCGAGATCGGCTCCATGCAGGCCGCCGAGCCGGGGGAGTTGGATGCCTCCGGTGCGGCGGAGGCCGAGCCTGCGCAGGCCTACACGCTGCGCAGCGGCGAGGTGGCCTTGAGCATTCGCCTGCGGGCCGTGCGCTTGGAAGCAGCGCAGCCTGCTGTGGCTCAACCGGACGCTGCGCCAACGGACACCGTGCAGGCAAACGCAGCCCCGGTGGACGCGGTTCCGGCTGAAGCTGTCCAAGCCGAAGCTACCCAAGCCGAAGCCGCCGCCGAACCCGCGGCTGAACCCGCGGCTGAAACCGTTACTGCGCAAAATTCTGCCCGGGCTGCCGCCGAGGCGGAGGCCGAGCGTCGCGCACGCCTGGCTGAGGCCGACCGCGCCGCGGCAGAGGAGATGGAACGCGCCGCTGCTGAAGCCGAAGAACGCGCCGCTTGGCGGCACAAGGATGCCGCCGCCGATGAATCCAGCCCCTTCCGCACGCATCCTGAGCGGTTGAACCTGCTGCTGGACATTGAACTCGAGGCAACGCTGCGCTTTGGCGCGTTGGAGATGCCGCTGCGCAAGGTGCTGGAGCTGGGGCCGGGCGATGTGCTGCAACTGGACCGGCATGTGCAGGAGCCGGTGGATCTGGTCGTCGGCGACCGCATTGTCGCGCGTGGAGAAGTGGTTCTGGTGGGCGGCAACTTTGGCCTGCACGTGACCGAAGTCGCCGAGCCACGGCGCAGGCTGGATTCGATCCGGTCCTTGTTTTAATGGGTTTTCATGGTTTGGGTTTTAATGGGTTCTCGTGGTTTGGGTTCTGATCGTTTGAATTTTTTTGCAAGTGCAGGAGGGCATTATGAAAAGCGCATCAACAGCATCGACACAGACGGCGGTCGAGGTCGGCGGCAGCGGTCTGCAGTGGAATCGCAATCTGTCCTGGGAGCAGCGGGAGCAAAACGCCCGCGAGCGTTATGCGCAAGGCTTGCTGGGTCCGTTGCCGCTGCCAGAGCGCACCACGCCGCCCGAAGCATTGGCCCCCGAACGCGCCTCGCGCCTGCCCTGGATGGGCGGAGAATCCTCATTCTTTGCCACCTGCATGAATCCCGATTGCCGCACCAACTGGCTGCGCCTGTGGCGGCGGCGGCAGGTGCCGCGCTTTGAAGGGCAGTGGGCCTGCAGCCCGGCCTGCATGGAGGTCTTCATCTCGGCAGCCGTGCTGCGTGAGCTGAACAGCGATATGCCCTGGGCACCGCAGCCGCACCGCCATCGTATGCCGCTCGGCCTCATCCTGCTCGGCCAGGGCATCATCAGCGAGGAGCAGTTGCGGCAGGCCCTGGACGCCCAACGCGCCAGCGGCAAAGGCCGCATCGGGCTTTGGCTGATGCGGCAAAGCGGCTTGAGTGAGGATCGCGTTACGCGCGCACTGGCCCAGCAATGGGGCTGCCCGCTCTATCAGGTCACCGCGCACCAGCCGGAAAGTGTGGCCACCTTGGTGCCGCGTCTGTTTTTGGATAGCTATGGCATGTTGCCGCTGCGTGTGGCCGGTGGCAAGGTGCTTCACCTGGGCTTTGAAGACCGCATCCAATCCGCCGCCGCGCTGGCCATCGCGCGCATGACCGGCCTGCGCGTCGAAACCGGCGTGGTGCCCTCCACGCAATATCTGCGTGCGCATGAGCGCATGATGGATGCGGCCTATCCCCGCACCGTGCTCACCGAGGCCTCTTCGGCCCAGAGCGCCATCGGCAAGATCACCGAAGCCGTCGAGCGCATTCGCCCCCACGCCGCGCGCCTGGTCCGGCTGCACCAATATCTCTGGCTGCGGATGTGGCGCACGCCCATCACCACGGGCGATGCACGCTCCTCTTCGGCGCAGGACGCGCCCGGCTCGCCCCTGCCGGTGCCGCGGATTCATCAGGTGGAAGACTGGCTCTGTCGGTATTCTGTCAACGACGATCCAATCGGCTATCAATAGATTTATCAATTGGATAGATTGAATACCTATTGTTTTGCTTGAATGTGATTTCCAGCCGCCACGCTCTGGGATGTGCGCCTGCGGCTCTCGCTCAAGTTGCACACGGGCTGCGCCGATACTCCCAGCAGAGATGACACGGCGCAGGCCGCGGGATGGGAGTGCGATGCCAGGGATCCGGGTATTGATTGTGGATGACTCGGCCGTGATGCGCAAAATTGTCGAGCGCACCTTGCGGCAAGGGGGCATTGAGATTGCCACCGTCACCGAAGCCGGCAACGGAGAAGAAGGCTTGGCCGTTTTGCGGCAGCAGACGGTGGATCTGATTCTCTGCGACATCAATATGCCCGGCATGGATGGTTTGGAGATGCTGCGCGTCATGCAGCAGCAGAAGCTGGCGCAGCAGGTTCCCGTTGTCATGATTACCACCGAAAGCAGCGAAAGCCACGTGCGCTCTGCGTTGGAGTTTGGCGCGCAGGCCTACATTCGCAAGCCTTTTACCCCGGAGCAGATTCAGGAGCGAGTGATGCCGCTGGTGGCTGTACGAGCCTGATGCGGCGGGTTTGAAGTGGTGGCGGGGAGTTGGGTGGGGCCGCCTCGACGGCGGAGCAGTCGATGGATGCAGCCAAGGCGCAGTGCAACTTTGGCGGATGCACAGAAAGGTCTGGAAGAGGCAAATGGCACTTGACCCAGCGTTGGAGCGCAGCATACACACAGCGGTGGCCGCCCCGGTTCCGGTGGCCGACCCCATCCAGGCTCTGGATGCAGCCGTGCAAGAGGTCTTCACCTGTATGCTGGGCCTGCCCTTTTCAGCACAGGCCGTGCCTGCGCCTTCCTCAGGCTTGGGCAAACCGGTGGTGCCATCCTCGACGTGGCTGTCTCCGGTCAGTGCCATTCTTGGTTTTGGTGGGCGCATCACCGGCTCCTGCACCATGTGCGCGGAACCGGCAGCGGTGGCCGCGTTGGCCATGCACTTGCTTTCCCCGGCTTTGGCCGGTCCGTCGGCGGCCCATGCGCACTCCATGCAGGACGGCGCTGCGCCCCACTTGGGCCAGATGGCCATCGAGCAGCTTGATGCCACGCTGCTGGACTCCTTTGGCGAGATTTGCAACATGATTGCCGGGGGATGGAAGAATCGCGTTCCCGGCTTGGACTCCGGCTGCGCGCTTTCGGCCCCGACCATCGTCTGCGGCTCCAGCTATGTGTTACATCCGCTGGGCAATCAGATTCTGGCCGAACGGCTCTACCTCTTTCTTGGCCATCAGATACGGCTCTCCATCCGCTGCGAATCCCGCGCCGGAACTGCCGTGGGCGTGGGGCGGCTCTAATCTCCGTCCCAACCGCCGTCGCTTCTGTGAGCTTCTTCTAATCTGCCCGGCCCGTTTCCGGCCCCTCCGCTGCACATGCACCCCATGCGGGAGGGATGCGACGTGGACAGCGGATATTATGCAGCTTTTACCGGGTTGATGGCGCGCATGCAGGCGCTGGACTCGGCGGCCAACAATCTGGCCAACACCGGCACCAACGGTTTTCGTGCGGAAAAGGAGTACTTCCGCAACACGGTGACCGGCCCCGATGCGCTCAACTCCCAACTGAACACAGCCGTCAACAACTTTGGCGTGCTCGGCGGCAATCGCGTGGATTTGAACCAGGGCCAATTGACGGCCACGGGCAATCCATTGGACGTGGCCATTGAAGGTCAGGGCTTCTTTCAGGTGCGCCGGGCCGATGGCACCATCCTCTACACCCGCGACGGGTCTTTTCAGCGCTCGGCCAAGGGCTTGCTGGTCAACAGCCAGGGCCAGCCGGTGCTCGATACACGCAAAAAACCCTACAAGACCATCAGCCTGCTCCGGCGTCT
>JAJZKY010000488.1 GCA_021803885.1 Planctomycetota bacterium | reverse complement strand
GCATACAGATAATCATCGGCAAGATATCGCGTGGCTGTGCCATTGGTCAGTGTGAAGTAATAATCAATGATTGGTCTTTTAACATGCAGGATCGTTCCCCAAGTAGCGGCCCCGAGATGACTTGATTCCAGCCGCAACGGATAAGCATGTACCACGGCATGCGGTTGAATAACATCGACGGATGCCCTGGAAAGTTCTCCCGTCCGGGCGATGAATTCAACGCGCAGATAATGGCGCGAAACCACATCCATCTGATTCATATTTTGAGGATTAAATAAAATTGCTCCAGCTCTGATCCGGTTGGGTTCAGCCGCCGGCATGGTCTGCCATGGTGAGGCAATGTACACCTGCGAATTCACGCCTCCCTGACCATCGCTGATATTCAATGCCGGATTGGCCGCCGGATCGGCCAGCCAGTGGTTGCCATTGAGCACAAATTTGTACGCATGGAGTCCCGGCGAAAGCGGGATACGAATTTCCCATATTCCGGCGGCGGTGCGGTGCATTGCAGTGGCACTGGGCGACCAGTTGTTAAAATCGCCCGCCAGATTCACCGTTCGCGGCTGCGGACGGTTGACGGGCGGTTTGAACGTGAAAAGATGCTCAATTTTCGCCGGGATAATTGCCAGTTTTTCCGGTGAAGCCACCGCCCGATCAACCTGAAAGGTAAGGGCCACTGCCGAGATGCCCAATATGGCAATTGCCAGTTCGGGCAAGGTAATCAGCAGCTTATGCAGGGCTTTCCGTTGATAGCGTAAAATCATGCCAAGATTCCTGTTCAAAAACAAATGAGCCACACTTTGCCTGGCCCGCAACCCGCCGGCAGGGCGAAGCGGGCGTTCGCTGGCGCGCGGCGGGTTCAGGTCGTCAGCGGCTTTTCAAAGCCAGTCCTGCTCATCGAGTACGTACAATACTGGTGGACTCGCGCAATACCAGGTGCGTAGGCAGTACATCGCTGATGCGATCCACCTTGCCGCGAATTCGGCTCACCAGCCGCTCGCATGCCGCAACGCCTAATTCATACAGCGGCAGGTGTACCGTGGTTAAACTCGGATTGGCATATGCCAGGTGCTGAATATCATCAAAGCCAACCACGGAAATATCCTGCGGAACTTTATGCCCGTGTTCGACAAGATAACGAATCGCGCCAAGGGCCATTTTGTCGTTTCCGCACAACAGCGCCGTAATATCTTTATCGCGGGTGGTCAGCAGGTGCGCTGCCGCGGCACCGCCTTCATCGGTAAAGCAACCATCCGCCAGCCAGGATTCCTTGGGATTAATGCCCGCGTTGCGCAGTTCGGTGGAATAGACTTCCAGAACATCCCGGGCGGTTGGGCTTTCAGGCGCGGCATAAATCATGCCGATATTCCGGTGCCCGAGTTGCAGCAGGCAGTTCATAGCCTGTTTCGCTCCCAGGCGATAATCGCAATGGACGTAATCCAGCATGCCGTCACCAAATCGGTTATCCACGAGTATCATGGGATATTGCCGCAGGTCAGTGAGAAATGTGTGCTTTTCATTAAACCCCACGCACAATACGCCATCGACAAACCGCCGCTCATAAAGTTCTATATGTTTTCCTTCTTTAATGTATTGCGGTTTGGCCTGCTCGATAAGCAGCTTATGGCCCAATTTGCCGGCACGATCGGAAATGCCGCTGAGGATCTCGCCAAAATAAGCGTCCGCAAACGCGTGGCGCAGCGGCGGGAGCATGACGGCAAGCACCTGTGTAAAGCGGCTTGATAAACTTTGCGCCAGCCGATTGGGCCGATAACCCATGTTATCAATAACCCGTTGGACGCGAATGTGCGTGGCCCGGCTGATGCGTGGATTTTCATTGAGCACCATGGAAACGGTGGCCACGGATACGCCGGCTTCTTTGGCGACATCACGAATACTGATTCGATCCGTGGGCTTTTGTTCACCGGGTGCCGCATCAAACTTGACCTCAATGGGTTCGGTCGGTCCCGGCGATCCTGTGGTTACACCGGAGGGTTCAAGCGAATCGTTTGTTAATTTTGGAGTCATACTGCGTCCTTCACTTCCGTTGCGCCGGTGCCATAAGTGAACAGCACGTTTAACTGTTTAATCAGTTTAACAACATTTCAAATCATGTCAAGTTAATAATTTCCTTTTAAGGAATATTGCACAGTGCGCGGTGTATAGATGTGCATCTTAGAACTGAGCTTTGCAAAGCAGGTCGGTAAAAGCGTTCGGTCCACCCGGGAAAAAAGGAAAATGCAGACTTTGTTATTGACATTAATAATCAAGCAAATTATAGTAGATTTATCGAACGAGGGTTGTCTCAGAAATCCGGAAGGCCGGTAGAAACTATAATTGTTGTCGGAAGTCCTCAATCGCCGCAGGCGGTGAGGCTTTTTTAAGGCCGATAAGGTTAACCGGTTAAATCTAAAGGGTATATTTTGAGCGGATGTCTACCGCTCTGGTTGGTTCCTTTTATAGGGAGACTTGGTTATGGGTGTGTTTCAAAATCCTCACGGAAAAAGATCTGGAAACTGGAAAATCCTGGCGTTATCGGCAATGGCCGCACTGGCCGTCGCCGGCATCAGCCAAACCACGCACGCCGCGCTGGTCGCATCGGATAATGCGGGGAATTCCGTGTATTCCATAGGGCAGACGTTCTCCGGGCTAAACGGCGGCAGCGGCTTCGGGGCTTGGTCCGTAACGAATAATTCTGGTGGCAACTTCGTCAGCAGCGATAACCGGAGCGGAATTATGCCGTGGTTTGACATTTATAACCCAGGCGGAAACCAAACTACCGCGACTCGTCCGTTTGACAGCGTTCTGTCAAGCGGAGAAACGCTTTCATTTGATCTGGTGCTCAACAGCCTGCAGAGTAACGCGTCAGCGGGCTTTTTCCTCACCGATTCCTTCGGGGCCGGGCTGTTTACATACTACCAGGATGGTAACAGCCCAACTGAAGGGTATGTTGTGGACGCAGGCGGAACGACAGCGGGAATTGGGGTTCCGTATAATTATCAAACGGTTGATCTGATGGCGTTCACGCTGACAAGCCCCACAACATATAGCTTCTATGTTAACAACAGCTTGGCCCACACCGGCACAATCTCCAACGCTACTGGTGGTATCGCCCAGCTAAACTTCTTTGACAATAACGGTGGTTCATCCAGCGACGTGCAATTTACTGATTTGTCGATCACCTCCACACCACTTCCGGCGACCTTTGCGCTTGTGCTTGCCGGCGGAATCGGTCTGGCAGGGTTAGCCATTCGCCGCCGCGCCAGCGTTGCCAGGCCGTAAATGCCGCGGCCTTGGTAGTGAATAAAACCCCCGTAAGCCGGCCACCCTGGTGGCCGTTTGGCGGCAGTTGAGGCTCCCCCATGAGGAGATTTACCTAACTAGGGGAGTTGACCCGCCAGCGGCGTTCGGCGGCGAACCGTGCGATCGAGCAGCGGCCACCAGGGTGGCCGGCTTACGGGGGGGCGGCTGATGATGGTGGGCCTTACGCGGCGCATTTGGTGGCGGAGCGGCATTGCGTTGCGCGGCCTTAATCGGCCCATGCGCGGAGAAAGTTCCAATTCTGTGCCGGCAGGCCTGCTTTGATCGGGTTATCGCGGACATATTGTACGCACCGCGGTAGATCCGCGGCAGACAAAAACACGTGGCGGAAACGATCCGCCCAGACCCGTTGCCCATCTCTGCCCTGCAGCGCTGCGTACGGATTCAGTCCACGGCGGTTTATTTCCTTTGTTCCAAAACTCTTCAAATGTGCAACGATTTTTGCCGCCAGATCCGGAGGGTGTCCCGCTACAATATGTACATGGTCCGGCATAATCGCACATGCGTACAAGTTGTAGTTGCCGATGCGAACTGCGGCGGCGAATCCGACGCCAATTGCATTAATGTGCGCGTCGGTAAAGCGCATCGCCGGCTTTCGCAGGGCGACTTTACCAGCCATGCGTAATTGCCGATCATGATTCTGATGAGCCAGCGATCGGCTGGCGTGGACCAGCGTCGCCTCGCCACCGGCTTCCCAGATGGCGTGTGAGCCGACAAATGTTGAGCCTGATCCGCGCGGGTCATTGGGGAGCCAGAATCCGTAAGCTCCCCAAATACAATGCGTCGCAATGGCCATGAAAATATCTCCCTGCTTTGTTTCCAAATTCGCTCCGGTACTTCCGGGGCGGCCGGAAGGGAATATAAAGCAACTGCATAGTGTGTGCCAACGATGATCGCGATATTGATCAGTACGGTCGGCAGTAATTGCATGTGAGCTGGGGAAAAATTCCCCCCCCGTAAGCCGGCCACCCTGGTGGCCGTTTGGCGGCAGTTGAGGCTCCCCCATGGTGAGATTTACATAACTGGGGGAGTTGATCCGCCCGCCGCGTTCGGCGGCGAACCGTGCGATCGACCAGCGGCCACCAGGGTGGCCGGCTTACGGGTGGCCGGCTTACGGGGGACCGGGTCATCGGAGGCTGGATTTCAGCACCGGGGAATTGCGAACTTCCAATGCTGCCACGTGCACAAAATGTGCTGCTTGAACGCCGTTCGCCAATTGCGCTTCAAAATGGTTGATCTGCAATCCGTGCACGTCTTTGCAGATCATTGCCGGGCG
>JAJZKY010000487.1 GCA_021803885.1 Planctomycetota bacterium | reverse complement strand
GGCATTACATTTGATCACACAAACAATGGTACACCGCGAGGTCAATTTAAGCCGCAGCCGCTCGCCGTCTACGGCCGACAATGGGTTGTTCCCGTAGCTCACGTGTCTGCCGCTCTCATCACTATTAGACCCGGGCGCCTGTCCAAGTAATCGCCGGGTTGCGATGGGTTTGAAATGCCCCGTATGCGCGGCGGAGGATCGAGCCGACTCTGAATAATGAGTCTGCGAGATACGACAACAAAGCAGACGGGGCATTTCAGAGCCACCCCGCAGGGCGGCATGCTTTTTGGCCCCCCTCTACGGCGCGGCCCCTCGGAGTACCATCTGCGTCAGGTATGCCATTGTTGCCGCTACTCGAGAAGTGCCAAAAAGCATGCCGTCGCAACCCGGCCATTACTCGGACAGGCTTCTAGCTGAAGCCTTGCGGAGGGAGATGGGTCGCCGCGCAGCGCCCCACGTTATACTTTCATCCGCTCATCTCGGCATAGCAGCGCCGGCTCTGTCCGCAAAGCGGTATTGGAAGATTGACCAACACCCCCATCAGCCGCTGCCACCAGAGGGCCAACATGGCAAATAAATGCATTGTAGTTTGGGGAGGCTTGGGCTTACTGGCTGGTTTGGCCTTGGCGGGCTTCACGGCACGTCCTGTGGGCAAAATGCAAATGTTGCACGGCGGCCGTATTCTCTCATCTTACCGCCCTACTCGAACATTTTTAATTGGTGGCGTTCAAGCCCGAATTTACTGACGGTTAAATCAACCGGTATGGGGTAGTTGCCTGACCAACATGCGGTGCAATAGTGATCCGGCGGCTTGCCCAGACAGGCCAGCATGCCTTCAAGCGACAGGTACGCCAGCGAGTCCACTTCAATAAAATCGCGAATTTGCTCAACGGTACGGCCGTTGGCAATGAGTTCGGTTGGGGTTGGAAAATCAATACCAAAAAAGCACGGATGACGAATAGGCGGGCAACTTACACGCATGTGAACTTCTTTGGCGCCGGCGCGCCGCAGAGCCAGAATTTTACCGCGGGTGGTGGTGCCGCGAACAATTGAGTCTTCCACCACCACCAAACGTTTGCCGCGAACAACCTCCGGAATGACAATCAATTTCATCTGCACAGCCAAGTCGCGCATATGCTGCGACGGCTGAATAAACGACCGCCCAACATAGCGATTAGGCACAATGCCTTCCTCAAACGGTATGCCGCTTTGCTTGCTGTAGCCCAGTGCGGCAGAGCGGCCGCTGTCAGGAATGGGAATGACAATATCCGCGTTGACGGGGCTTTCAATGGCGAGGCGCTGGCCCATTTTTTGGCGAACCATCACCACAGTGTCCCCAAAGATGTTGCTGCTGGGGCTGGCGAAGTAAACATGCTCAAACGAGCAATGCGCCGGCGTGGCGGGCACTTCGGTAAAAAAGCGGCTGCTAAGCTGGGTGCCGGTGCGATCTATGGTAACAATTTCACCGGGCAGCACCTCACGAACAACAGTGGCCTGAATACTGGCCAGCGCGCAGGTTTCAGAGGCAATGCAGTAAAAGCCATCGCGGGTCTTGCCAATAACCAGCGGTCTAAAGCCCCAGGGATCGCGGCAAGCTTCCATGCGGTCTTTGAATAAGAAAAGAAAACTAAAGGCCCCCTGCAGGTGCCGCAGCACATGGGCGAGGGGGTCGTTTTTTTCCTGATGGGTTGGCTTGGCCAGCATGTGAATGACAATTTCGGTATCGCTGGTGGAATAAAAAATATGACCAAATCGCTGGTATTCCTGCCGGAGGCGGGCCGCGTTGATAAGGTTGCCGTTGTGCGCGACGGCAACCTGGCCGTCAATGTATTCCTCGAGAATGGGCTGGGCGTTGCACTTGCGATTAGAGCCTGCGGTTGAATAGCGAACATGCCCGATGGCCGCGATGCCGGAAAGATCGCGCAGCACATTTTTGTTGAACACCTCGGCCACCAGCCCCAATCCGGTATGGCTGGTGATGACCTGACCATCGCTGGCGGCAATGCCGGCCGATTCCTGACCGCGATGCTGCAAAGCGTAGAGGCCATAATAGCACCGCTCAACGGCATCGGGCGGCCCGGCAATACCAAAAATACCGCACTTTTCTTTTTTTTCGTACTGGCTCAGGGCAGAATCAAAAGCGTCGCTTGAGGCAAATTGCGGCAAGGGCGTTGAACTCCCAACAGAAAGCTTGGCATCATCGGCAGAATCCCACACACCCATCGAATGCCCCCGGATCAAAAGGCCGCCAAAAAAAAGAGCCACCCATGCAGCGTCTCACGCGCCAACAAGAGTATAGCGTAAAAATAAAAACTCGCCGACTACGGCAATACTTTTACTTGGGAACCGGCGGCGGCACACTGCCAAAAAAGCTCTTCAGCTCATCCACCAGCGAGGCCTGCGACCACGCGGACATTCCCTGTTTCCAAACCAGAGTTTCCGGGGCAATTTCGCGGCGGGCGATTTTCTGTGAGATGGTCGCGGCATCGAAGGGGCCGGTCTGCTGGCCATTAACGGCCACAAAGTACATGGCAGCCGCCGGAATAGGCGGTGGCGCTGCTGCGGTGGCCATCGAGCCGGCCATCTGGCCGCCAATGGCCACGCCCGCACCCAAGCCGGCGGCAATACCGGCCATACCGCCGGGGTTTTGGGCGGCTTCTGGAATGGCCGTTGCCGTTTGAAACCGCGTAAACTGGCTCATATCACCAATAACGCTCATCTTGCTGCGGGTATCGAGGGCCTGTTCCACTTCGGGCGGCAGCGATATGTTTTCAACATAAAACAGCGTCAGCGCCAAGCCCAGGCCGGAAAGGTCAGTTTTGATGGCATCCAACGCAAGTTTGCTGATTTTGTCGTAATTACCGGCAAGGTCGAGCGCCGGAATCTTGGCCTGACCGAGCACGTCGGTAAAGCGTGCCACAATGGTATCGCGTATCTGGCCCGATACCTGCACCGTTTCAAACGTCGGGTTGGTTGCCACCTGCTGGCGTAAGAAGGTAGCCGGGTCGCTCACGCGCATCGCATACGTTCCAAATGCTCGAATGCGCATTGGGCCAAACTCCGGGTCGCGCACCATAATGGGGTTGGGCGTGCCCCATTTCAGGTCGGTAAATTGGCGGGTGGCAATGAAGTACACTTCCGCCCGAAACGGAGAATCAAAGCCGTATTTCCAGCCTTTAAGGGTAGACAGAATGGGCAGGTTTTGCGTTTGGAGCTTGTACATGCCGGGCGAGAACACGTCGGCAAGTTTACCCTCGTTAACAAATACAGCGACCTGGCCCTCGCGCACGGTAAGTTGTGCGCCCATTTTTATTTCATTGTTGTAGCGTTCAAAGCGATAGGCCAAAAGATCATCACCGGCCGGCTCGGTCCATTGAATAATGTCAATGAACTCACCGCCGATTTTTTGAAACAGGCTCACGAGCGACTCCTTTTTCAGGCTGCCAATATAACCAAAATAGACACACTGCTCTTTGCACACGCGCCTCGCCCGTGCAGGCGTGGCGCAAGCCATCGCGGTGAAATTACGCCATTGGCCGCATCGGCTATGCCCTGCGTTGGCATCGGCGGCCATTGGCGACCGGAAATTGCCAGCTCCCAAGAATGCCGGTTATGTAGCATCCGCCGCCGCGGCCCCTGCCGGCGCCGGCAATTCTTCCTTAGGACCAAACGGCACGCAAACCAGGCCATCGCCCTGACGGTCAATTTTAACCGAGGTAAAGCCCTTGTATTCTCCTCGCAAAATCGCCTCAGAGAGCGGGTCTTCAACATACTGCTCAATGGCTCGCCGCAAAGGCCGTGCGCCAAAGTCTGGGTTGTAGCCCTTTTCAATAAGGAAGTCATGCGCTTCCGTGGTGGTTTCAAGCGTAATGCCCTGTTCAATCAACCGCTTGGTTACCTTGCGGATTTCAATGTCAATAATGCGGTACAAATCATCCTTGCCCAACGGCCGGAAGATGATGGTGTCATCCAACCGGTTGATAAACTCAGGCCGGAAGTACTTTTCAACTTCACGCAGTAAGGCTCGCTTCATCTGCTCGAAGTTTTGTTCGCTGTCACGCTTGCCGTAACCAAAGCCCTGTATGCCGCCGCTCTTAATGAGGTCGGCGCCGATATTGCTGGTCATGATGAGGATGATGTTCTTAAAGTCCACCTGACGGCCGACATTGTCGGTAAGGCGTCCTTCTTCCATGATCTGCAGGAGCATGTTGAACACATCGGGATGCGCCTTTTCGATTTCATCGAGAAGCACAACGGCATAGGGCCGCCGACGGATGCGCTCCGTAAGCTGGCCGCCTTCTTCATAGCCGACATAGCCCGGAGGAGCGCCAACAAGCCGGCTGACGTTATGCTTCTCCATGTATTCAGACATATCAATCTGAATGAGCGAGGCCTCGTTGCCGAAAATGAACTCCGCAATCGCTTTGGAAAGCAATGTTTTGCCCACGCCCGACGGCCCCAAAAACAAGAATGTACCCATGGGACGCAACGGGTCTTTAAGGCCCGAACGTGCCCGGCGAATAGACCGCGATACCCGCAGCAAGATGAGCGTTATTGGTGATATGAGCCAGTTTACGCGGTTTCAAACGGCAACGGCCATTCCAGAAGC
>JAJZKY010000486.1 GCA_021803885.1 Planctomycetota bacterium | reverse complement strand
TGCCAACTGGGCTGGCGTGCATGTGTTGCTGCTGAGCGGATGTGTGGCCATCAGGCCTCCGAAAATGAAGATGGCCCGCGGACCGGCACCGGGAGAGGCGGCAGTTGCCCGCTTTCTGGGCCGGCGGCCAAGTGCATTTTCCCGTTTGTTTACCGGTACGCTGGTGATGGCCCATCAGCACACGAAGGTCGTGGGGTTATGGCGGTTTCGATCACCATGGAGTTTTCGCCTGGTGGTGGCGGATATAAATGGACGATTGCTTTTTGAGGTGCGTGCCAACTGGGCTGGCGTGCATGTGTTGCGATTAAGGCCAGGTTTTTCGAAGAAGTTGGCTTTGGCGATAGGGCATGACTTTTCTCTGGCGACGCGGTTACCTTCTGAACGGGAGACAATACGTATAGGACGGCATCAGACCAGGATAGTGATGCGGGATGCGTGGGGGCATATCATCATCTGGCAGTTTGCGGGGGCTGCGGGACATCTGCGGCAGATGCTGGTGCGGCGTGAGGCAGGCGATATTTTAACGGTGCAATATGATCGCTACGGCCCGGCTGGCTGGCCGGACCAGATGACGTTCTACAGGCCCGCGATGGATTACGCGCTGGAGATTCGATTTGGCCTCGTGGGGCATTAAAATTCAGAGATCAGTCAGGCAAGTTGCATTCAACAGCAGTCTCCATTGACATGATGGGTGGGTGGAAGTTAAGCAGGTGGACGCAACAGGATGTGGATATCAGGTCCGAGTTGCTGGAGGACGAGGATTTTTCCTGGACAGGCCTGCGCCAGGCGTATGAATTGCCCTTCCACGGCATGGCGGGCCTGGGCATCGCCAAGAATAATGGGGGCGATGTAGACGTGGATTTCGTCAGCCAGGTGCTCTGCCATCAGCGAAGCCATCAGTCGCGGGCCGCCTTCCACCAGAACGTTTGTCATGCCTCTGTGGCCAAGCTGTTGCAGGGCGCTGCGTAAGTTAAGGTGGCCATGGGCGTCGACATCAAGAGCTAACATTTCCACGCCGGCCTGGAGAAGCTTGTGGCGGCGGGCCAAGGCTGCGGGATCGAGATTTTTGCCATGGAACAGGAGGACCGGGATGGTAGCGGCGGTGTGCACCAGTTGCGAAGTTAAAGGCAACCGGCACTGACGATCGAGAACGACGCGGGTAGCCAGTCGTGGCGGTTTTTTATTGCCGGGCAATCGGGCGGTCAACTGTGGATTATCGGCTAACGCGGTGCCGATGCCGATGATAATTCCATCCACCCCGGCTCGCAAAAGATGGACCTGCCTTCGGGACGCGGCGGAACTGATCCATTGGGACTGGTTGGTGCGATCAGCCACGCATCCATCCAGCGTCTGGGCCCATTTGGCAATCACGTAGGGCATGCCGGTGGCGAGGCGTTTGATGAAAGGGTTGTTGAGTTGGCGGGCCTGCTGCCGGCCCATGCCAACCCGCACTCTGATTCCCGCCCGCCGCAGTGTTGCAAAGCCATGACCACGGACCTGATGGTAAGGGTCCATCATAGCGGCTACGACGCATTTGACACCGGCATTGATCAAAGCCTGGGTGCAGGGGCCGGTTTTACCGGTATGGCAGCAGGGTTCAAGGGTTACATAGAGCGTAGCACCTCTGGCTTTGGCACCAGCCTGACGCAAAGCTTCGATTTCTGCGTGGGGACCGCCGAAGCGGCGGTGCCAACCGCGCCCTACAATGGTTTTGTCCCGGACAATAATGGCTCCCACCATGGGATTTGGCTCAACTAAGCCCCGTCCGCGGGCGGCCAGCTCCAGGGCCAACCGCATGTATTTTTCATCAGAATTTGGATTGTTCAGGGCCATTTTTAACCTCAATGGCATTTTACGCCTGTATGTCGGCGGACCGATTGTTAATGCGGGGTATCTGCCGGTCGGTGCATTCCAGAGGGCACCTTGCTTTTTTTACCCCGGCCGCCTGATATAATAACATGAGTGAACGATTCACGGACTTGTTTCGTGAAGGTGTAACCCATTTAAGGAGGTTCATACCATGTTACACGATCCCATCACAAACGCAGGTATCCGCCGCAACCCATACCAATACATGTGGACTGTGCGTTGGAGACTTCCGGTGACGGCCTTGCTGGCTTTGCTTGGTGTGGCGCTGCTGAATAAAACTGCGGCCAGCGCGGCAGCCCAGAGTTACAGTGTTAATACCAAAAATGCGATTCGTTACATTTTACCGCATACGCGGATGAATAACGCTCCGTTTCAGGATGCCGTTCAATATCTGCGCGATACAACCGGAGCGAATATTTTCGTGAACTGGGCGGCATTGGAAGCGGCCGGTGTCATGAAAACAAGTCCCATCGATTTGAACTTGAGATATGTTTCGGCAGAAGAACTGGTCAACTTGATGCTGGCGCAGGTTTCGCCACAAACGCCGCTGATTTCGTATGTGCATGACAACGTGCTGACCATTACGACGGTGGCGGAAGCGAACCAGCGGCGGGTAACACGGGTATACGACATTCAAGATTTGATCATGACGATTCCAAATTTCACCAATTTTCCGCAGTTTAATCTGCAGTCCGCAACGCAAAACACCAGCACCAGTGTAAGCAGCGGCAGTGCAGGCTCCGCGACAAATCAGGGTAATTTATTTGGAGGTAATGGCAACGCAGCAAGCACGCCAACTTCAACACCGGCCACCCGGGCCAAGGCGATTGTGCGGCTCATCGAGCATACGATTCATCCAAGCCTGTGGACTTCCGGTGGGGGCCAATGCACGATCACATACTTTCGCGGGCAATTGGTGGTTAGTGCACCGGTGTATGTGCAACAGCTTATCGGAGGCCGTTGAGGCTTAAGGCGGGGCCAGGCATGAAGCGTACAGGGCTCTGGTATTGTTTCAACTCTGGTCGGAGGGCAGCGTCGTTTCTCCGGTGCCCGTGTTCTCTGACCGGCGTGGTTATAGCTTTGGCCGGCTTGGGTCTTGCCCCGATGCTGGTACAGGCGGCGGCGGCAGCTCCGGTCAGCACCCGTCCAGCGAAAGTCATCTTCCCCAAAGATCCGAACTTTCGGCCTGCCGAAATCGGGCGCTGTGTTTTTGTGGTTAACGATGCGGCATTGCTGGCGCATGTTGTGCCGGCGCTGGTTCTCAAGCAGGTAACTCTTCCACAGATACTGGATAAGCTTTCCCGCATGACCAAAACCAATCTCGTGGGCAGTTGGGCGGCGATGCAACGCCGGCACATTGATCTGAAACGGCGTGAGAATGTGCGGTTGGGGGTAGCGTCTTATAGACAAGATATGGTGGCGGTCCTCAAACAGTTTGCCCCGCATGTGCACATGGTGATTACCGCGCAGGAAAATGTTTTATTTGTTACGACACAGCAGCAGGATGATGAAACACTTATTACGCGGACCTATCACCTGGAGGATTTGATTGAAAACCTGCCGCGTATCATTCGCGCCGGTACCAATCTGGAGACTTTTCGCAAACCCGGCGCGAAAAACGTCGCCCGCAAGCCGGGACCGCATCATCCCATTACCACTAATATACTGGAATTGATTACCAATACAGTGCGACCAAGAATATGGCTGAATCATGGCGGCAAGGCCAATATCAGTGAAGTGAACGATATGGTTACGGTTACGGCACCGGCCAGTGTTCAAGCCATTCTCAAGGGGCCTTCGCATTACAATCCCAATGCGGCACCGCTTTATCTGATGGTGAATTATTGACCGGCGGCGTGACTATTGGAAGCGGCCAGGGCGTGGATCAACCGGTGGATTTTGGCAAGCTCCCGCGGACTGAATCTGGCGGGTTCCGTGGGCGGCAATTGGGCATTTAGTTTCAGGGCCAATTGCAGTTGGGCCACGCGCTGTGCGGGTGTTAGCCCGCAGGCGGCGGTACTGACGAGGCGAAAGCGGAACCTGGCATCGGCACGGTTGAGTGCGAACATTTTCTCTACTTGTGCGGCCGGGTTTTTTCGGAGCCGCATTTTTATGGCGATGATCTGACTTAGCCAGTTTTGTGATCGGGTATCTCGTTGCAGTACGGCCTGGGCATCGCGAAGTGCGGCGGGCAGGTTACCGACGGCAAGGTTCTGGGAATACTGGTTTGCAAAGCGTGTGGGATCCCAAGGCTGAGTGCGGCGGATTATGGGTACCCAGATGAGCATGGCGGCCAGTGCGGCTCCGAGCAAACCCAATGTTCCCAAAGCTGCGCTGGGCCAGAAGAGTGTAGAACCTTTGAGCGGCGCAGAGCCCTGGTCCGTGCTTGAGGGTAAAAGTGGGGCGGTTAAGGCCCCCAGCACCATCCAAAAAAGCATGGCTACAGAACTTGTAACCTGGGCCATGTTGACTTGATCATAGAGAAACATGCCCGCGGCTCCCAGTACTCCGGCCAGGGCGACAAAGCGGCGGAATTCGGGTTTCAGGCAGGCCCAGGCGAAAGAAGCCAGCACCATACCGATGACAGCGGCGAATCCATACAGAGTGTCGAGCAGGGCAACGTATTCCACTGTATGCCGGGTGGTGCCAAGCACCATAAAATGAATCCACCACCAGGCCAGAGCAAATAACGCCACGGCCCCGACTGACAGGGGCTGAGACGAAACACATGCACGGGGCGT
>JAJZKY010000485.1 GCA_021803885.1 Planctomycetota bacterium | reverse complement strand
CACCGGTAATAAGCGATTCACCTGCCGGACTCATGACAATGCCGCCACTGTTACCGGTGGAGGCGATGGATTCAATGGTAATGGAACCATTAGAGGTTGTTCCGCTGGTATTAATGCTGCTGGCGGTTGCTCCGTTTCCAAACAAGCCAAGCTGAATATTGCCGCCGCTTGAGGCATCCGCCAGGAAGCTTCCGCCGCCGGTGTTGACATTCAGGCCAACATCAATGGCGTAAGCACCGGAGGCGTAGGCTTGGGAGGAAGTCAGACTGACGGCCAGGGGCTGTGCCGTGGTCGTTCCGGAAGCCACACCCGTGAGTGAACCGGTCAGCGTAATCTCACCGCCAGCGCTGATGATAAACGATCCGGTAGAACCCGTTTCCTCAACAAAAGTATTTCCGCTAAAGGTCTGCGCACCGCTGGTCGTGGAGACAAAGTTCCCGCCGCCGGTCTCCAATTGGATTTGTCCGTTGGTATCCGTCACCAGAAGTGATGAAAGTGGATTGGCGGTACTGAAGGTGAAGTTACTTCCGAATACTATATTTCCGTTTGTATTGCTGACTGTCAGTCCGGCGGTGACGCCGGGTGCAGTGCTGATTGTGGTGGGTGTTGTGGTATTGTTAAAAATAATTTGCGGCGAGCCATTTGTTCCAGCAGGTCCGGTTTCCGCCAAGGTTGCCGGGGCGTACAACACAATGCTGTCATTGTATACCTGACCGTTACCATTGGTGGTGACAGAGATAGGTGCCGTTGATCCGGAAACACCGAAATCAATTTGGTTACCCGAAAACACCAAGCCTCCGGCGTAACCTGCGTTGCCGCCGCCTACAACCCCACCATGGCCCGTGCCGCTGCCGCCGGAACTTGTCGCTCCGGGTGCCACGGTACTGCCAAAACCGGCTGATACATTGATACCACTAAGTACGCCGCCAGAAAAACTGGGCGTGGCGGTCAAGGCAACCCCACCGCCCGCGTAGCCACCTGTGGCACCACCGCCACCGCCGGAATTAAGCGTCTGGTTTGGTGACGTCGCGATGAGATTTGCCGTATATCCGCCACCGCCGCCGATGCTGGTATTGAGCGATCCCGATTGCAATGAGGTGAAGGTATTGCTGCTGGCAAAAATGATAGTGCCTGCACCGGAGTTAATCGATATGGCACCGCCACCGTTACCGCTGGCGGTAATTGACGCACCACTAACACTGACATTGCCGCTGCCGGCGATCAACACCGCTCCGCCACCGCCGCCGTTGCCGCCCGAGGTATTTATAACACTGTTACTGCCGAGGTCTACCGGTCCGTTAACTCCGGATGCGGTTGAGAAAATCGCTACGCCACCACCGCCGCCATCAAAACTGCTGGCATTGATGTTGGCTTGGTGCACGGTAATGTAACCACCGGATGCATAAGCTATTCCGCCGCCACCGCCCCTGCCGTTGTTGATGCCGCCGATGGCTGACGCCCCGCCTGCCACCACATTAACGCCGGTTTGGCCGTATAACAGAATATCACCGGCACCATTGGCCCCATCCGCGCTGACGGCATACGCCGTGGGTGTGGTTAAATCCACCGTCAGCACGCCGTAGGGAGCTATCGCCGTTACAGATCCCCCGGTGAGTGTCTGGCTGGATGCATTGAGCAAGCCGGTTCCGCCAATGGTCACACCCAGAGGAATGTGATCAGTTTGTGCCAAGGCTTCGACCTGAGCAGTCGTACCGGTTCCGATATTTTCGATCGTGATATTGCCAGCACTTCCGGCTGACGCGGTTGATATTGTACCGTTAATTGTAATTGATCCCGGCGCAGCCACTGTTGTGGTTGTGTACGTTGAGTTGAGGACCGCATTCGAGAATATATTCACCGGACCGCCAGCCGACGCAATGATGTGGTGCTGTAACGTATCGGTTAAGCCGGTGCTGACGCTTCCGGAGTTGCCGATGCTGGAATACGATCCGATGGAGATAGCTCCCTGTTGTACACTGGCACCGGAGGTTCCGTATGATCCTGAAGACATATCGGAATAATCACCGATCGTGACGGACCCGGCATTGCCCGTCAATGGAGCCGTTACACTTGGAGCAAAAAACAATTGACCGGATGCATTATTGGCGATGGCAATGGCGGTTGCCAAACCAGCTGTGGCGACGTCATCAGTCGGCGATGCAATCGATTCGACAATCAGTGAGGGGAAAGTGGTGGTCGCAGCACCTGAGGTAATGCTGAAGTAGCCGCCGATGTCAATATTTCCGGCGTTGCCTGTATACGTTCCGGTCACGACGTCCGCCTGCTGAATCGCGGTGATAAAACCCTCGGTGGCGGTTTGGGTTGGATCATTAAGGTTGAAGGTAATATTCCCGCTGGTCCCACCAGCGGCCGCATTAAGATTCAGTGAAGCGACAACAACCGATCCTCCGCTGATCTTGGCTCCTTCGCCAAAATTCAAATTTCCGGCATTTCCAGTGGTACTGATCGACGCCACAGACGTATAGCCGCCATCCGAGGAAAGTGCAACCGACGGGCCGTCAACAATGTTTCCGGCATTGCCGGCGAGATTCATGGCTAGAACGGAGAGATTGGCACCACCGGTATAAATGGTAAATCCGCCATTGCTGATAAACCCATTGCCCACCGGAAACAGTGCTTGCGTTGTGCCAGAGGTGGCACCATTGATGAAGATGTTGCCGCCATTAACGGCGGTAGCCGAGAAGCCATCATAATTGACATTATGGTAGGTACTGCTCCCTGTGGCAAAGATTGCTTCAACCGGTGAAATGGTTCCGTCAATGGTAATGGCGTTATTGGGTTGACCATTAATGGTAGCGGGGCCGCCGGCTGTTAACGACAGTGGATCAAAAAACGCTTTTGTTACGTAATAGGGGCCATAGGCGTACGCTTCAAGATCGATATTTCCGGACGTGGAATCCAGAACCACTGTTCCGGGATGGGTTGGAAGGGAAGGGATCGGGTTGGTGTTGGCATCAACGATGGTTCCCTGCAAATACATATTACCCGTTGTGGTGCCAGCGAAATACCCTTCCAGAAAAGATGTGTCAAATTCCGGGGTGGTATCGCTGGGTCCCGCACCGAGTTGAATTTGCCCCAGCGCCGTACCGGATGCGGTGGAAAAATTGCCGGTGGGCGTGGCCAGTGTATAAACCGATCCGGTCTGAGGTGGCAGAAACTCGGCCGGAAGCAATCCAGTACCTGCAATAGCCGTCCAGGTTTCCAGCGGAAGAATTTGGCCCAGTCCATAGGTGTAACTGATGCTGCCGGCTGCAGTGGTCGAAACGAGGTAGTCAACGCCTGAGGCGGCCGCATCCACGCGACCGTCAAAAACCAAGCTTCCATTAGCGGTTGTGCCCGTATCGGTAAACGTGGCGGTGGTAGTTGGGGCCGCCACACTTTCATTTCCACCAATATAGATATGGCCCACGATATAAGGGGCTTTGGTGTATGGATTGGTTACGCCGGTCGGTGCTTTCGGCGTTGGCTCGCCGGGCGGCAATTCGGCATTTTCATAATCCTGCCCACCTCCATCGGATGTAACTGATGGCTGAATGACATTCGCTCCGGTGCCATAAGTCTCAAAATACGTACTAAATGCGTTGAATACCGAATGTCCTGCAATACCGGCGGTGGCACCGCCGCCTGCGCCTATTGCTCCTCCGCTGGGCTCATTTTGGAAAGAGATCCCCGGTGACAGGTGCAAGGTCAGTCCGCCGCCGCCGAGGGCTGTTGTAGTAGCGCCGAGGTTTACAGCGCCCACGCCACCACCACCCCCGGTTACAGTCCAGTTAACAGTCAGCGGCTTAGTTGATACGGAAATATTTACATAACCGCCGGTACCCAATCCGGTGGTCACTGGCCCAAGCTGGGCGGTGTTAATCGTGGTCTTGCCTTGGAACACAAGGTAGCCGTCGCCATAGGTGCCGCTCGCGAAGGCGTGCAAATTTGGCACGACTGTCTGAGCATTAATTGGGCGATAGTAGTAACCAGCCTCGCCGCCACCGGGCCAGATTCGGATATTTCCACCTCCATTACCCTCTGAATTAAGCGTTACGTTAGCCAGCGTTACCTGGCCCTCAAGTGATCCGTTGGGTATTTCTGTAGCGATGGCAATCGCACCTCCACCGCCATACGCCCCGCCGGCTGCACCCGCCGCTCCATTTGCGGTTATGGTTGTGCCTGATAAAAGCACATTGCCACTACCGATGTCCACGATACCAATTGCGCCACCACCGGTACCTGGCGCATATCCTGCCGAACTCAGCGTAACCGTACCAATATAAATCGCCGAAGATGTGGCCGAACCACTGGAACCTGATTCCAGCAACAGGCTGCCTCCTCCGGTGGCGATACCGCCCGGTCCGGGCGAGCCGGCAGTCCCACTGACCCCGGGAATCTGCAATGGACCGCCTGTACCACTATTGATCGAAACACTCCCGCCGCCCAGAGTGCCGGATGTGTTAATTGCCCAAGTCGCATTTGAATCAATGTAAACGTATCCATGCAGCGTGTTGACAGAATATCACCGGCACCATTGGCCCCATCCGCGCTGACGGCATACGCCGTGGGTGTGGTTAAATCCACCGTCAGCACGCCGTAGGGAGCTAT
>JAJZKY010000484.1 GCA_021803885.1 Planctomycetota bacterium | reverse complement strand
CCTTTGATATCGTCACCGCAAGATTTGTTCTGCAGTACCTTCCGCCAGAAGAAACCTTGGTTCATTGGCGGGACTGGCTCAAACCGGGGGGGTGTCTTTATTTGGAAGAGGTTGATGACGGCTGGACGGTTGAGTATCCTCCCGCCCCCCTAGCTTGGCGGCGAGTGTTGGCTGCTTATCAAGCGTATGCGTTCGATCATGGTTCGGATTATATCGCTACCAACGCCGGCGGTTGTGGTGCGGCACTGATGGAGTATGGGGAATGGCTGGCTGACGATCCTCAATACCGCGAAAAAGCTGAGATCTTCTCAAAAAAAGTCAAAGACGTGGCCCAGATTCTGGACACGGAGGGATGGCAGGTGCCCCGGTCGGCAACGACGGAAGTAGTGACCTACCAAACGTCGTGCCACTTGTCTAACGTGATGAAAGCAGGTGCGGCGCCGGAGCGTATTTTGCAGTCTATTCCAGGCGTGCAGTTAAAACCCATGGCGGACAGCGCCCGCTGTTGTGGCAGTGCGGGCATCTATAATCTGACTCATCCACAAATGGCTGAAGCCTTGCTGCGACGAAAGATGGAGGATGTGCCCGATGGCATCGACACCATTGTTACCGGCAATCCTGGTTGTTGGCTGCAGTTGCTGCATGGAGTGCAGGCCTACCGCCCCGGTGTTCAAGTGCGCCACCTGGTGCAGGTCCTCGATGATGCTTACCAGCGGGAAACTTCGTCGCCGTAGGCTAGCGGCGCTTCAGGATAGCTAATCCAGTCGCTCCAACTGCCGGGATAGAGTCTGGCGTCGATGCCCGCAAGACTCAAAGCAAGAAGGTTTACGCAAGCGGTAACACCCGACCCGCAATAGATGACTAGACGATCCGCCTGGCTCTCCAAGGGTTTATGGTAGTCGAGGAGCCAGGCCGGATGGTGGTAGTGGCCGGGTGCCGTTTGAGTCAAGCGGTAATCCCACGAAAGTGCGCCGGGGATATGCCCCGCCTTAACGTCTATCGGTTCGACTTCACCGCGGTAGCGTTCGGGGGACCTGGAATCCACCAGCACAAAATCCAAGGGATTTTCGCTTATGGCTTGATAGTCGACGATCATCGCGGAGTTGGGCGCGGCTAAAAAATCTCCGGTCGAAGATGGGACCGAAAGCCCGGAACTGGCTCCAAATCCACGTTTCATCCAGGCCGGCCAGCCGCCTTGCATGACCCAAACCTGGCGGTGCCCAAAATAACGAAGGAGCCACCAAAGCCGGGCGGCGCCAGAGCCGTCGCCATCATCATAGGCTACTACCTTGGACGCCCGGCCTATGCCGAGCGCGCGCATCCGATCCTCAAAGGCCGCGCGATCCGGAAGGGGATGGCGGCCCCCGTGAGCGCTCAGCGGAGAGGACAAGTCTCGGGCCATATCGAGATAATGTGCGCCGGGCACATGCTCCGCGCGGTAATGCCACTCGCTGGCTTGAGGCGCTGATAAGTTGTACCGGCAGTCGACGATGACCGTTGAACGGTCCGAAAGCATATCCAGAACATCTTCGACAGTGATTAGCGGAAGCTGTAAAGACGGTTTCATACGCGAGCCTCCAGAATGTGGGCGGATATTGACGGCAATCTTGCCTTCGCTTTATTTTAGCCCATGCCGAGTCGGCGGGGAAGATGCTGACGCAGACGTGGCATCTAGGTGTATGCTGAGAGTCAATCATGATGATAGGAGATGATTTGCATATGGACGATTTGCGCGAAGAGGTGGCGGTCCAACTATTCAGCGTTCGCGATGCGATTCAGGCCGATCTGGAAACGAGTCTGAATCGGCTTAGCCGTTTAGGTTTTCGGGGAGTGGAATTGGCAGGGTGGGCTGGGTCTCGCCCCGAGCGCTGGAGCCACCTGCTTCTGCAAAATCGGCTGACTCCGGTTGCCATGCATATTCCCTTCGATGACCTCGACCATGACGTCGAACGGGTCGTCGCCGAGGCAGAGATGATTGGATGTCCGGTAATGGTTTTGCCCTGGATCGGTGAAGAGAAGCGTCGAACCCCGGCCGATTGGTCCAAGACGGCGGCATGGATGAATCGAATCGGTGAAAGCATCCGGCGACAGGGCAAACGCTTTGGCTACCACAACCATGCTTTCGAATTTGATCACTTAGAATCGGGGGAAACTGGCTATGATCGCCTAATTGCGGAGACCGACCCGGCTTTGGTGGAGTTTGAATTGGATATATTTTGGGCGGCCAAAGCGGAGCAAAATGTCCCAGAGTTAGTGTCGCGCCTCGGAACGAGATTGACGTTTTGCCACATTAAAGATATGACCGGAGATCAGGAGCGGACCTTTGCCCCGGTGGGCCACGGCATCTTGCCCTGGTCCGAGTGGCTTCCGATGCTTAAGGTTCAGGCACTGATTGTGGAACAAGATGCGTGCAAAGACCCGGATCCATTCAACTGCCTCAAAGCGAGCATCGACTTTTTACAGTCAAAGCCTGAATCGGAATAAAGCGCGCCAACGCCGCCGGGGTCGGCCACAGCCACCACGATCGGCATGAGCCAACGGCTGATCGTGGTGGACCGATAGGTGCTATCCTCGGGCGATAAAGGCGGTGTTTTTAAGATTTTCTTGGTTGTAGAGCAGGGGCTGCCCGTCTATTTGGCAAACCTCGCCGCCCGCTGCAACCACGAGACAGTGGCCAGCGGCTGTATCCCATTCCATTGTGGGTCCGAGACGAGGATAGAGATCGGCCCGGCCTTCAGCGACCAAGCCAAACTTTAACGCGCTGCCGGCGCGAATCCACTGACTCACACGCATTCCCTGTGCCTGGACCCACTCCACTTCTTGACTGCTGTGGGCTCGACTTACAGCGCAGCGGACCTCTTGACCCTGAATGGGTCGGCGGCTGAAAATCCGCGAGGCCTGGCCTGATTCGATGCGGTAGGCTCCTTGGTCGGCGATGCCTACATAGGTTACCGCTTGCACCGGAATATCCAAGAATCCTAAGACCGGCTGATTCCCATGAATCAAAGCGAGATTAATAGTGAATTCATCCGTGCGTTCAACAAAGTCACGGGTACCGTCCAGCGGGTCGACCAACCAAAAATCATCCCATAGCTTGCGTGATTCCCAGTCTGATTGATAACCTTCTTCGGATAAGATAGGCAGGCTAGGACTTAGCCCGGTTAAGCCTTGGCTAAGTATTGCATGGGAACGACGATCAGCCAAGGTTAGGGGACTTTTGTCGGTTTTGTACTCGACCTCCATGTTGGCATCTTGGTAGACATCCAGGATGGCTTGGCGGGCGCGTGCAATCAGTTGAAGGAGGGAAGAGGCAGACAGTCCATGAGGCAATAGCGGCAAGCTGTCGATAGTCACCGGATCAAACTCCTTTCGCCCTCATCTTAGCGGACAAGGGCGGGGGATGACAAGATCGGGCAGAGTTCCCGAAGAAAAACCAATTTCCCAAAATTCGAAAGGCACCAAGGTGAAAGCTATCGGTTATAATCAAATTCGCCAAATGATTGACTTTTTTCCGTCGACAAATTCATGATCGGATCGAGGTTTGGTTTGCAAAGAGAGGAGAAAGACGAATGAACGAGGCGCTCAGACGCCCACTTCCGAATCCTGTGGGGGGGGACGTAGTATGGTCCAAGAGCCTCATTTACCCCATCTTGGTGATGGCGGTGGGAGGGGCGGCCGCTTTAGTCAGCTCGCTGGTCGGAGCGCTGTTATTGGTGATAGGGTTTGCCTGGCTCGCCTATCGCTCGATTCCTATCGGCCTGGCGGCGTATATCGTCATGGCCCCGATTCCTTTGGAAATCATTGTTCACGCGCATAAATTATTTGTGTCTGATGCGATGGCCGTGTTGCTCATGGCGATTGTGGTGTGGACCATTCGGGCCAACCATGAGCAGGACTCGACAAAACCCTTTCGCAGTCGACTGTGGGAAACGTTTTTTCCCGAGTCGTATCGATGGGCGCTCATCGTTTTGTTGGGGCTGTCATTTCTGTCTTTGGCCGTGGCGCTAAGTCACAGCGGGACCGTGATTAAACTCTTGGAGTACATTGAATTTTTTGTGGTCATTATCGGCATCGCGCGATTTACCGGCCGCAGCCGCAGCGCGTGGGCGCTCTACTTTTATGCGTTGCTGTCCATTGCCGGGGTCTTGTCGTTGATTGGGATTTTTCAATTTCTGGTTGGCGCGGGACCCATTTCCAATCAGATTGCCGTGTTTCACGTGCGGGCGACATCGATTTTCGGACAACCCAATCCTTTTGGGGGATTCGACGCGGACATTTTCCCCATGATCGCCGCGTTGGTCGTGGTCGGTCCCAAAGATGTGTATCGCCGATGGTTGACCGCAGGTCTGGTCGTCATTGCGCTCGGGGTGGTTATTTCCTACTCGCGTGGAGCTTGGGCAGCAGATATGGCGGCGGTTGTGGCGATGATCGTGTTAGGCTATGTCACTAAAGGCAAGCGGATTCTCATCGCCATGGCGGAATATGCGATGGTAATCCCCGTGGCCTTGTTTGTAGTGGCTGATCTGGTGGGCAAGGTCGACCTCAAACCCCTCTATCATCACTGGGTTGCCAGTGCTAAACCTCTCGCCGACGGCGTGCGAGCGCACCATGCC
>JAJZKY010000483.1 GCA_021803885.1 Planctomycetota bacterium | reverse complement strand
CCAGCTGATATTTGCTGTAGGTTACCCCGGTCTTCTTGTTGGTTGTCTTGACCTCTCGAATGAACACACCAAAGATAATAGCACCTGATCAGAGCTAATGCAAGTGTATATAGCACCTATATAAGTATTAGGACACTACATTCACGATTTGGAGAATCCCCAACTAAACTACCAGCACTTATGTAAATCAGACAGGGCGGAATTGACCAATTCCCAGTATAACTAAGAGACTTTTAGGGCGAATCTGCGAAAGTTGGGTTAAGTCGTCGAGATTCCTCGCCAAGCGGTCCATCGAGTGGACCACTACGGTGTCACCTTCGCGCACGAACGCCAGCAACTCTGCAAGTTGCGGTCTGGATGTGTCTTTCCCCGAAGCTTTGTCGATGAAGATCCGGTCCAAACTCACCTGATCGAGTTGGCGTTCGGGATTCTGGTCCAAGGTGCTCACTCGGACATAGCCAATCCTTTGACCGATCAATTCTCGTTCTCCAATCTCTGTGTCGGAGTAGATCCTTAGACCCCACACGACAGGTGTCGGAAAATGGATAAATAGAGCCTAATCCGACATATATTCATAATCGTTTCGGGGTCGTATTAGGGTACACCCTAAACATACAGTCGGCTTTGCTCATTCCGAACGCACAAGAGCCAACTCGTCGGCGGGAGAGCTTGGATGGAATCGTCCTACCACCAAACCAGCCCTCCCTTCGGGCGGGGGAAGCCCTAGCCGACGAGATCTATTGGCTAAGCGCTAGCGTGCACTTTCAACGAGCACGTAGCGCTCGCGGCCATCGTCGTCAAAATGCGCTTGTGGTTCCAACCGTCCAATTGCCAACTCGTTGAGTTCCTTGGCGACTGCCAGCGCTTCATCTCGGGTAGGAATGTCTTTGGCCGACTTTCCTCTTGCTCCCGTCACCGACGCTATCGCCGCTTCCAGAATGAGGTCGCTGTCCTTGTCGTCAAGGCCCAGTAGCTTGGTTACCTGTGACGCCTTCTCGGGTAGGACCAAGACCCATTTGGGAACTTCCTCCGGATCAGCCGCAGTCGCAGTAACCGCAGCAGTCGTCTTTGCCAAAGTCACGGCCGCGGGAGCGCCGCCAGTGGGCGGCTCGTCATCGGACGGCTCGTCCTGCTTATCATTGACAAAGGTGTACTTGATCTTGCACTCGTCGAAGTTCCACTCCGCCGTGGCACGGTACTTTGTGCCCTTTGTTCGCGATACCATGACCCACGGACCGAGCTCGACTCCTAGAAGCAGTTGGCCCAACTCTTCCGGCGTCAGTGCATGGCCGTTGCAGTCGCGCCATGCCTTCACTGGACACCATTCGTCGTCGGACAGCTTGGTCGGGCAGTAGAACGTCTTCTCCGATGCGCGGAGCGGGACGTTGTGGTTTGGACACAGCACATCTTTCAGGGCTTCGTTGAGTTCGTCATTCGCGAACCGCAATCTCACCTTCCGCTCCTTCGAATCCCAGGCCATCTTTGCCGTAAATGGCTTGTTCTTGGCCTGCGAAAAGAACTTGCGCTCTGCCGTCACCGCTCCGTTGCAGATGTCTACGAGATCCGCGGTCGTAAGCGCGTACCCGGAGATAGTCTTGTAAACTTTGAAGTTCTCCGGACACTTATCTCCCGCCTCGCATCCCCAGAACTTTTCGTAATCAAGTATCGTGCCGCCGCATATCGGACAAGCAACGGTGCTCTGTGCCATTGTTTTGCTCCCTTCGGATTGTGTATTGCACCTCATATATATGCGGCAAATTCGCATCTCCGCGAAAAACAGACAGGAGAATCCTCACGATTTCGCCTACATAGCATTCTCATGTAATAGCACTCGTGTATGATGACTGTGATGACCCACATATCACGTGTTCGCACGCCTGGAGGCCAAATACTTTACCGCGCACGTTCAACGGCGGGAATCACTCAAAGAGAGCTCGCAACGAGATCCGGAATCCCTCACGCCACAATCGCCCGCATCGAAGCCGGTTTCATCGCTTCGCCAAAGCTGGATACGCTTCTGGCGATCCTCGCCGGCATCGGCTTCGGGCTCGAACTTGCAGGATTAGAAGCACAGGAAGGAAACGTGTGAGATGAAGCAGGCAGACAACTCGGCGCAGAACTCTCCGGCTCCGGAATTTGTGTCGCAGACTTTCATGTCCGAGCTCAAGAAAACCATTGCGCTCTTCCGCGGATGGTACCGGTCGTTTCACCCAGACGGAAACACGCTCTCTTCCTGGGCGTTTCTTCTAAAAGACCTTGATGCGTCGCTGTTCGCTTCCGCCGCCGAGACCTGGGCCCTCACCAACTCCCAATGGCCTCCAGAAGCTCCGCAATTCAGGGCGCTCGTCAAAGATCTGGAACGCAAACAAAGCGACGACGCAGCCCGTCTTTCCAATGCGAGACTAGTCGAACTCTCTAAGGCGCGATCCCTGCGCAACTACTCCCCAGCCTTCCGTGAAAAAACCCTCACGGCGCTGCAGACGCTGGCGCGGGATGAGACTAAAGCGGCATCTTCGCTCGATGTTTCAGAACATCGGCTGTTTGAGGCGCTGCGAGACAACGAGTTGTTTCTGGTATACCAGCCCATCGTTGACATGGGCTCGGGAAATATCTGCGGAGCGGAGGCGCTCATCAGATGGAACCACCCGGATTTGGGCACAGTCATGCCGGACGCGTTCGTGCCGTATCTGGAAGCGACGGGGCTGATCGGAGTGGTAGACGCAAGTACGATCCGCCAAGCGTGCCGCCAAGTGTCCGAATGGCTTGCCGCCAACGTTGTCGGCCCTGATTTCGCTCTGCATGTAAATGTGTCCGCAGTCGAGCTGGGTTCTGAACAGCTGGAGGAATACCTTGGAATGATCCTGGCGGAATCCGCTATGCCGCCGAAGAACCTTGTCATCGAGATCACCGAGACCGCCCCGGCCAAGAGCGCGGATTATCCAACAAATGCGGCTGGAATCAAAAGGATCTCCGATCTCGGGGTGCGCATCGCCCTCGACGACTTCGGGTCCGGCTTCTCCTCGCTCTCCAGGCTCGCGGAATTCCCTGTCGATCTGCTGAAAATCGACAAGAGTTTCGTGTCTAAGATCGGCAGTGAACGCGAAAATGCCAGGGGCGAGAACATCTTGGCAGCAATCTTCGATATGGTGCGCCGAATCGGTCTCGTTGCGATCGCAGAAGGTGTAGAGACCGAGGAGCACGTGGACCAGCTTCTAAAGCTCGGATGCCAGTTTGGACAGGGCTTTCACTTTGCGAAGCCAATGCCGCCCGAGGACCTTAGCGCACTGTTGCACGGATGACGTCGCATTCGGGTTCGACCTTTCCCGGCCCGAGGACCGCGAGCTAAGGTTGGTAAAAAAGTCGCCTTCGCAGCTCTATCCCGCCGCCGCGACATCCCTGGGTATGCACAGCTCCAGGTACAGTTCGTCGAAGCTTCGATAATGGCGGACTCTGGGCGCAAGGTAAAAAAGGTTCTCCCATGGGCCAACCACGAATAGCCGGAGTCCTGCCGCCAGCGCAATTCCGAACTCGACGTGCCGCCCGCCGCGCGAAAAACCGCTGTCGGAAGCCTCGGTAAACGCAATGAGCGCGTCTGCGGCCAAGATGTCTTCCATATCGTCCTGAAAGAACTTCTCTGCGAGTCTGCGATTTATCGGACTCAACAACTCCGAATCCAGAGCCTCGTGCTCTCCGCTTATCCAACGCGAAGTCACGACATGCCCGTGGTGTTCGAGCTGGTCGGCATATCCTCTCAGCTCTTCATGCCGCGAATACCGCGCCGCCAAATAGAACTTCAAATTTCAACCTCCTCATACCAAAACACGCTCTGCGCACGGTTTCAGCGGTTCCCTCCGGCTCCACTTAGGAATTCTCTCGGGCAAGCCCGAAACGCTCTCATCAAAACTCAAAATTCGCCCCGCCGCCATTCGCAAGCTTGGCGCTAACGCCTCTGGACGGGAGATCACCGTGACGAGCGTTCTCTCTCTGGCTATCTGCGAGGCCAGCGGCCCAAAGATGTGGTCGCCTGATGCGATCAAGACCTCGGCGAAGCGCTCCGTGCTTGCCGAGAGGTCTTCCCAGACCTCCAGAAGCGCCGTATCCGCGCCATCTTCCCCGGACCGGACCACAAACCTGGGCCCTCTCCACTCGAACATGATCACCTTGGCCATCCAGTGGGAACACCCGACAACCACCAGATCGCAATCTTGCGGCTGCGCGATCTCCAAGTACCGTCTGCAGCATTGACGGATCAGATACATATCCGGCCTATGGTCGCATATGAGATTCTCAATGTCCACAAGATGCAACCGCCTCTGCGGGTGTGCTCGAGCATGGCTGCGACCCGAATGGCTTTGGGTTTGGCAAATGGTCATGGCCTTACTCCGATCTCCGGGATCTCCGTGCCGATGTCGTCCGGTTGCCAAACGGGTACGCCTTTCCGCCGCGCCCGACGCACCATATCCTCTGTGCCGCGCCCACCGGGGAATGCCACGATCAGGTCGATGCCACTATCTAACATCTCCTTGTTCCTGATCGGACCCGCCTTGTGCCCGTAAACGTTCCATCTAGCTGGATGGGCCTCGATGGAAAAGCCGGCGAGCCCGCCGTAGTAGCCGCACCATG
>JAJZKY010000482.1 GCA_021803885.1 Planctomycetota bacterium | reverse complement strand
GGCCGAGGTGGCCGAGGACGTTACCCTCCCCCAGTACCGGGCCCTCGTGGTCCTGGCCTCACGGGGCCCGCAACGGGTGGCGTCACTGGCCGAGCTGCTGGCCGTCACCCCGCCGACCGCCACCCGAAAACCAAGGCCGCAATCCACGGGAACATTTCGGGGCGGAGAGCCGAAAGCCGCCGACCCGATCAAATGACGCACTGTGTTATTATAGCCATGGCAAGCCGCGCATGTCAAATAAGCTGGGCGGATGTGAGCCGGTTGCGTTGTTGCCAACGTGCGATGGAGAGCGGATTCAAGCGAAGCGGGAAAACAGCGTTACACCAGGAATTCGAGGGTCGAGGGCCTGGGCGTCAAAATAAAGCCACCGGCATAAAATCTTTCTGGATTTTTACACCACGTCGCGCTTGACGCGGGCATCGCTTGCGATGTATAATGCTCTCCATGCTGACGGATGTCCTTCTGGCAACGGAGTGCTGCTATGCGTATCCCCACCACCGGTAAACTGTTCAACTGGGAATCCCTTGATGATTCGCCGGACTTGAAGACCCTTGGTTTGTTTCTGGAGTTGCTGCCCGATACCAAACTTCTGGCCGCGTTACGGCAGCGTCGTTATAAGGGACGCAATGATTATCCTGTGGCCGTGCTCTGGCGGGTGCATTGGATACGCTATGCCTTGCGGCACGTCACCATGGAGGATTGCCTGGCGGAACTGCGGCGTAATCCGGCGTTGCGAGAGGTGGCGTTGATTCCAGCGGTGCAGGACGTGCCGAAGCCCTGGAACATGAGTCGCTTTGAAGAAGTCCTGGGAGAGCCGACATCGCTGGCTCTGATCCGGGAGATGTTTGAAGCGTTGATTCGGAAGCTGGGAACCGTGGTACCGGACTTGGGGCAGCACACGGCGGGAGATTCCTCCAGCCTCAGTGCGCGGGGCGACAGTCGCGCGTCGGCCCGGAAAGATACGTCGTTGCCACAGCCCAGCGGTGGCCGGAAGGAGTATCGGGATGATCAGGATGTGGTCACCAAGGTGTATGAATGGTTCGGCTATAAGTTTCATTTGCTGGTGGATGTGAAGCATGAGGTCATTCTGGCCTGGCAGATCACGTCGGCCACGCAATCCGATGTGGGCCAGATACCGGAACTGGTGCGTCAGGCCAAGGCCCATCTTCCGGAGCGGCGGATAGAGACCCTGGCCTACGACAAGGCCGCCGATAGTTCCGATATCCATCTGCACCTGGCCCAGGAAGGTATTAAGCCCCTGATTGAACATCGGCATCTCTGGAAGAACCAGACCGAAGAGATGCTGCCGGGGCATGATGGCAACAGCAATATCGTCTATGACGAAGCCGGGACGGTATTCTGCTATGACAAGGTCTCGGTTCCGCCGGTGCGACACAAGATGAGTTACACCGGGCATGAGAAGTCCCGTGGTACCTTGAAGTACCGCTGCCCGGCGGTACACGAAGGATGGAACTGCCCCAGTGCGTCAAGGTGCAACAAAGACAAACCCTACGGCAAGACCGTGCGGATCAAGCAGGCCATCGACCTGCGGCGGTTCCCACCGATTCCCCGGGCGACGCGGGAATTTGAGCGGCGGTACAAAGGTCGCTCGGCGATCGAACGGGTCAATGCGCGTACGAAGCTGTTCTGGGGCGCCGATGACGGCAATGTCAAAGGGGCCAAACGCTTTCATGCCCACGTCGCGACGATCATGGTGGTGCATGCGATGTTTGCGACGCTCCTGGCCGCCGCCCCGCGTTATGAGGGCAAAAGTCTTTCACCGGTAAAACTCTCGAAAATATCCCTGGCCATCCATTCAGGCCCGTGACGTTGCGGCACCGCCGCCGAGGCGGCGGCCATCCATCATCACTACGTTCTTCGATACGGAATCGCGATTCAAAACCAGGCGACGGGATGAGGTCTGCGCCGAAACAGGGGAAAAACACCCGCCAGGCCTCGGTACACCCACGCCACCGGCGCAACCATCTATTTAATAATCATCGATATTCACCTTAGTAAATATCATGCCATTCGCAGACCTTACATCGCAACCGGCTCGGCGGATGTGGAGCCGGTTGCGTTGTCTTAAACCGCTTGCCTGAAGCTGATTTGTGCAGTGGTGGCGAAAGGCATTACCCGCAGATGTGAGACAACAGGTCGTTTTATTACGTTTAAATAAGGGCGGCGGGCCGATTTTGTTGTTTTGTCCCGGAATATTACCCCAGCATCACTTGACACGGGTATTTGTTGCTTTGTATAATGACCCCCAGTTGTATGACCCGGTTCGTCACACGCATTGGAGGTGCTTGCATGCATATTCTTCAAACCCAATCGCTCTTCGCATGGGAGGCTCTCGACGATTCACCTTCTATTAATACCCTGCGACAACTGCTGGCTGTAATTCCTGATCAGGCACTGCTGAACTCTCTAAGGCAGGCACGCGGCCATGGACGTAATGAATATCCTGTGTCTGTGCTTTGGGGCTCTGTATTGTTAACCATTGCCTTGAGGCATACCTCCATCGAGGCATGTCTGCAGGAATTAAGGCGGAATGCTCAACTACGCCGACTCCTCGGCCTCAAGCATGAAAACCAGGTTCCCAAGAAGTGGAATATCTCCCGGTTCTTGGAAGTGCTGGGGCAGTCGCCCCACCGGGAATTGCTGACGGATGTGTTTAACCGGATGATTCAGGTACTGGGCGTTACCGTAGATGACCTTGGGCGACGATTGGCCGGGGATTCGACCGCATTGTGTGCCCGTGGCCAGAAGGTCGGGGCACAGGCCGGTTCGAGCAAAGCTTCCGATACCGGCAAAGGGCACAGGACGTTGGCTCTGCCGGTGATTGATCAACCATTGCCGCAGGTCCGTGATGATGGGCTTCCCGTACCCACTGGAGGGCGTAAGGAATATACCGATGAGCATGGCGTTGTTACACGGGTGGTGACGTGGACGGGCTATAAGCTGCACCTGCTGGTGGATGCCGTTAATGAAGTGGTCCTCGCCTACCGCATCAGCAGTGCCAATGTAGGTGATAATACCCAATTGCCCCCGTTGCTGCAGGATGCACAAGCCAATTTGCCCGCCGGACGCATCACGTCGCTGGCCTACGATAAAGCCTGTGATGACCAGGCCACACATCTGATGCTGTACCAGCAGCACATTCATCCGGTGATACAAAGCCGGCGTCTGTGGAAGGATGAGCTCGAACGCATGCTGCCGGGGCATGATGGGCAATCCAACATTGTCTACGATGAGGCAGGCAGTGTGTATTGTTATGACAAGGTCTCGCAGCCGCCGGTGCGTCATAAGATGAGCTACATGGGGCGTGAAGCCAACCGTGGCACGCTCAAGTACCGGTGTCCGGCGGCGCATTACGGCATGGATTGTCCGAGCATGAGCCGATGCAATCAAGACCGTCCCTATGGCCTGACGGTACGGGTCAAGCAGGAGATTGATTTACGCCGCTTTCCACCGGTGCCCCGTTCCACGCAACAATTTGAAAAACTCTACAAGGGACGTACGGCGGTCGAACGGGTGAATGCCCGGCTCAAGCTGTTCTGGGGCGCTGATGATGGCAACATCACCGGGGCCCGGCGGTTCCACAGTTACGTCGGCTCGGTGATGGTCGTACATGCCGCCTTTGCCACGCTGCTGGCGGCGGCTCCGAGGCGTGGAACCAAGACGGTGGGAACGCTCGGGACACTGCACCTGGGCAAAGTTCAAAAAGCCCTGCAAGACAAACTGCATGTGTTGTGTAGCAATTCACCCGGTGACGGGTAAACCAACGCCCAAGCCAACGCCAAAGGCTTGTGTCATAAAGCGACCATAAAACATCCGAGGAATCACGGATGTTGGGTGGCCCTGCGCCAGGATGGCTTTACTTATCACGATAAGCCGCTTGACCACGCCATAATGCATCAACTTACAACGAATTGGCACCCCTGCAGCCTTCGGCTCCATGTGCCAATACAATTTTGTGAATTTTGAGGATGCGACAACGCAACCGGCTCCCCGCACTGACGCAGCAGCCGAAGCGCATCGCGCCGTATCAACGCGCACAATCCATGGCGCGTGAATATCCACGTTTTTACAGCTATTTTTTCGTACCGCATGGCTCGTGCGGCCAATGCACACCTAAGCGGCCGGCATTATGGCCGCAGCATAATCAGTGCCACCACGCCCAGCACCACGCAATAAACAGCAAAGGGCGTGAGGCGGCGCTTCTCAAAATATTTCATCAAAAACGCCGTACTCAAATATGCACAAATACCCGCAGCCACAGCCGCGGGAATGGTCAAATGCAGAATATGCCGCGCCTCGGGCTTAAACAGCGTCGGCACCTTGAGCAAACCGGCAGCGGCAATCACGGGCGTGGCCAGCATAAACGCAAAGCGACAGGCTTCTTCGTAAGTAAGGCCGGCCAGCACGCCGCCCACAATCGCCACGCCGCTGCGCGAAATCCCGGGAAACAGCGCAAAGGTCTGCGCCGCGCCCACCAATGCCCCTTGCGGAAAGGTCAACTCCTCGGTGCGCTTTTGCTGCTTGGTTTGGGCAGCGGCCAAGGCTCGCTTTTTCATGTAATCGCCCAAAAACATCACGCCGCCGTTGATAATTAAAAATACCGCCAC
>JAJZKY010000481.1 GCA_021803885.1 Planctomycetota bacterium | reverse complement strand
GACTCGAAGCAGATTGCGTTTCTCTCCGACTGCGCAACACCGGGCCAGACGCAGGTGTTTCTCGCGAGTGTGGATCCGGCACAGCCCTACACGCGTGGTGGCCCGGCAACGCGCCAGCTTACTACGTTGAAGGGCTTTGTGCATTCCATCGCGTGGTCGCCGGATGGCAAACAGATCGGCTTTCTCTTCGTGGAGAATGCCACGCGTCCCGCTGGCGCGCTGGCCGCGATGAAGCCCGCCATCGGCGTCATTAGCGCCGGTACGATGGCGGAAATTCAGCGCGTCGCGGTGATCGACGTAGCTGGCAGCAGCACGGGTAATGCACCGCTCGCCCAGGTCACTCCCGCGGACTTGCATGTGTATGAATTTTCCTGGTCGCCCGATTCGAAAGATCTCGCCTACATCGCCGCCGCTCCGCCGGGCGAGGACAACTGGTGGGTCGCGCAGCTTTACACCCAGGCCGTCGCGAATGGAATGCCGCATTCCATCCTGAAGCCGACCATGCAGATTGCCGTGCCGCGCTGGTCGCCGAATGGCAAGCAGATCGCCTTTATCGGCGGCCTGATGAGCGACCAGGGCGTGACCGGCGGAGACATCTATCTGATCTCTTCGCAGGGCGGCGTAGCGAAAGACATCACCCCCGCTCGCAAGGCCAGTCCCGCATGGCTGCATTGGATCAAAGATGACCAGCTTGGATTCACTGAAGGTATCGATGGGCAGGCGCGTTACAGCGTGCTGAATCCCCATACAGGTATTGAGGACAAGTCTGCTCGCGTCACATTTCCGGAAAGCATTGGCGATGGGCGGATGGAGTTGAGTTTGTCATTTGCGAAAAATGGCAATGCCGCGCTCATCGAGACCGGTTTTACGCAGCCGCCCGAAGTCTGGGCCGGCCCACTGAAGAACCTGATGCAGATTACACACCTGAACGGCGCACTCCAGCCCGACTGGGGAAAGAGTGAGAGCCTGACATGGACCAACGAAGGTTTCCGTGTGCAGGGTTGGCTGCTCTATCCGAAGAATTACGATCCACAGAAAAAATATCCACTCGTCGTCTACGTGCATGGCGGCCCGGCGAGTGAAGTGATGCCGCGCTGGCCCTATGCTGGCTACGGCCCGGTGGCTTTTTCCACGCTCGACTATTTTGTGCTGATGCCAAACCCGCGTGGCAGCTACGGCGAAGGGGAGGCCTTCACCCGCGCCAACCGCAAAGACTTCGGGTATGGCGATCTCCGCGACATCCTCGCTGGGGTCGATACGGTCACGAAGAAATTGCCAGTCGATCCGACACGCGTCGGAATCACCGGCTGGAGCTACGGCGGCTTCATGACCATGTTCGCCATCACGCAGACGCATCGCTTTCGCGCCGCAGTGGCCGGTGCGGGGCTTTCCGACTGGAAGAGTTATTACGGGGAAAACTCCATCGACCAGTGGATGGTTCCCTACTTCGGCGCCAGCGTTTACGACAATCCCGCCGTCTATGCGAAGAGCTCGGCCATCAATTTTATCAAGAATGCAAAGACCCCCACGCTGATCGTGGTGGGCGACCGCGACGGAGAATGCCCAGCGCCACAGTCGTTTGAGTTCTGGCACGCATTGCGCGCCATGCACGTTCCCGTCAAACTGGTGGTCTATGCCAATGAGGGGCACGGTTTTTCCAATCCGAACGACCGTCGCGATGTCCTGGAGCGCGCGCTCGAATGGTTCCAGCAATATATGCCGGCCACACAACCCTGACCTGGGCCCGGAATCGGGCATCGCCGTGCCGGCAAAGTCTGTGGAACGGCACAATAAAAACCATATTGCTGCGGCGTACGGTTGCCGAAGCCGCAGTGTACCCATAAACTAGTTACATCTGACTCGCGTCAAAGCAAATGTTTATCAGTGACCGCCAGTCCGCGCCAAGCGGCGGCGGGGAGGTTCAATGCGGCGGTTCGTACTCTTAGTCGTTCTCTGTACTTTGTCCATACCCGTCGGTCTCTCGGTGGCTGGCTGCAACGTCAACTATGGCCAGAAGTTCTGCTCCGGTTTCCAGAGCGGCCAGCAGGTCACTGCGACCGCGTCGATCACGCTCCAGCCATTTACCTATGGTCTCTCTCTGAATTTCGGACAAGTTGCCACGGTACAAACTCCGACGGCAATCAACTGTAAGGGACAGCCATCCGGCCTCACCAAGTTCACCTATGGGACCTCCAATTTGCTCCTGGCCGATGTGTCTCCTTCCGGCCAAATCTGCGGAGGAACATGGAACCGCAACTCCGGCAATGGCGTTCCGGATTTTACAAGTTGCATTCCGACCGACAAGACTGGGATCGCCTATATCACCGCCAGTGGCGGGGGCGCGACCAGTAATCCTGTCCCCATTTTTGTGCATCCACCCGTCACCAGCGTGACGCTGGGGAGCGGAAATTCTGCTGTCCACCAATGTCCCAACAACCCGGCCAACGGAGAACCTTCCCCTACAACACAAGGCGTCTACGTGCTCAACCAGTGCCTCTCGCAGAACCAGACCGCACAGTTGGAGGCCACAGTCTGCACTGGAAACGGCCCTTGCACGCCAGGTTCTTCCAATGACATCACCTGCGCCGCTGGCCATTTGGTCTACACGTCACAGAACAATAACATTGTCTCGATCGATCAGAACGGCGTCGCTACGGCGCACCAGCCGGGTTCCACAGTCATCTCTGCGACGGTTGCCCAGGCCACCAGCAGCGCCGGCTATTTCTTTACCTGCCCGCCGAAAAATATTCAGTTGACAGTTGGCGGCAATGGTACTACCAACGAGACGAGCGTCACCGTAAACACCAGCAATATTCAGCCGCTCACTGCAACCATCACGGACACACGCGGCAACCCCATTACGGGCCTTTCGCTCATCTACAGTTCGACGACCCCTATCAACATCCCGGTCAACAACAACGGCTCTGTCGTACCGGCGTTCCCCAGCGATGCGGCGATCGTGGCGCAGTGCCTGCCGGGGCTCTGCAATCCAGCGCCGCAAAACCAGGTGGGCAATCTGAGCACCGGCCTCGGAATCACCAGCAATCCCGTGCAGGTGCATACCCCAGGACCCAGCTCCACCATCCTGTATATGTCGAGTCCGGACTCCTACAACTTCACCCCGGTGGATTTTCAGTCTGGGACCGTCGGTACGCCGATTCGTCTGCCATACCAGCCAAACTCCATGGTGATGGATGAAACGGGGAATTTTCTCTACTTTGGCAGCACGGACGAGTTGATGATCGTCTCCCTTTCTCTCACTGGCGGAAGTCAGCTCACGAGCCAGACTCCCGGCGTGCCGGGTACAGTGCTCGCGGTTGCCCCCGACGACAGCATCACTCTGATTCACGATCCGTGCCGCCAACTGTTTTATCTGTACTCACCGGGTACGGCGAAAACCGCCACATCCAGGGCCACGGGGGCAAGCGAACTTTCCTTCCCAGCGCAAGGACCGACCATTTCGTGCAACGTGGATAATCAGCCAAATGATCCTTCGGTCGAGGTGAATCCACCCTTCTCCGCGGCCTTTACGCAGGATTCCCAGACGCTCTACATCGTCGGCGGCAATGTTCTTTACGTGTACAACAAATTCACCGGCTGGCACACATGTACGGACAACGGCAACAACCAGAGCAGCAACTGCCCCTTGGACGCGCTCGGCGCAGCGGTCACGGTGCCTGGCGTAGGCGTCTTTGCCGGAGGGCAGCAGACACGCGCCTTCGGCTATTGTCCCCTGGGAACGAACAATGCTGGGCAGGCTGCCGGACCTCCACCGACCGGGGTGAATCCAAACAATGCATTGAATCCTACGAACTACTATCCACCCGCCGAAACGGTGGCTGTTGCAACGGACCAACTGTCAGCGACAACCGACGGGAAACACATCATTGCCGCCACCGCCGCAAACGGCAATCTGACGGATTTCGATGTAACCATTCCATCCGGATCGTGCCCGCTAAATGCTCCACTGCAATTCAGCAGCACATACAACCAGATCAGCATGGCGACACCGGACATTGGCTCCATCACCCAGGTGCTGACCTCACCCAATTCGCAACTGGCTTTTGTCACTTTTCTGCCGGCAAATGCTACGGGAGCCAACAGCACGCTGCCTGCATACAAAATTCCGGCGACGGGCGTGGGGCAAATCGTAAATGTGCCTCTGAAGGGTCAGGCGGGCGCGCCGATTGGCGGCGTTTTTAGCCCGGACACCAACACTTTCTACACTTCCACGAATGCGGACAACCTGGTCCATATCATCGATACTTCCACTTTGACCGATACCCAGCAGATCAACCCTCAATTGACTTGCGGTACAACCACCACTGCGCCCTCCAATCCGTTCCTGGCCTGCACTCTGGGCCAGCCGGTGCCTGCCCTGTTCCTGGCCGCGAAGCCTCGACCGATCCAGTAGCGGGAAAGTGTTCGAGCGGCCCCCAAAGGTACTGCGATTCAAAGATGATGTTCGTCATTCTGAACGGAGCGTAGCGCAGTGAAGAATCCAGAGGGTGATGGCTACCCTCGGTTCAGGATGACAAGCTTCTTGGTCGAACGCTCCACAACAATAGGCGGACGCTCTTAAGTCCGCGGCCCTTTCGCTGGGCGGAGGGTCAGTTGTTTGGCAGTGCGCGGCAA
>JAJZKY010000480.1 GCA_021803885.1 Planctomycetota bacterium | reverse complement strand
CTGCCCACCCGGTGATGCGCGAGATACTGGCTCAGGCGAAAATTCCGCTTGCCGCACCCAGTGCCAATCGGTCCGGCCACATATCGCCCACCACCGCCCAGCATGTGTTTGCCGACCTCGATGGACGCATCGGTTTAATTGTGGATGGAGGCCCGAGCGCCATCGGAATTGAATCGACTGTCGTGGGCTTTCGTGATGAACAGCCAATCATTTATCGCCCCGGAATCATCACAACCGAGGATATAGACCAGGCCCTCCGGCGTGCCGGGATTAATAATTTACCTGCGACGATCTTCTCTGCGACCGATGGCGCAGCGATGCCCAGCCCCGGCTTACTTAGCCGCCACTATGCCCCCGGCCGCCCCACTTATCTGTTTTTTCGCGCGGCCATAAATCGATTTCCACCGCAATGGATGCAGGTACCGGAAGGTAAACGCCGGGGCGTTATATGCTTTGGAACGCCCACGGATATGCCATTTGAGGCTGACATCATCACGCTGCCTGAAGACCTGTATCATGCTGCTGGCAGACTTTATTCTGCCATGCATCAATTGGATCGGCCGATGATTGATATGATTCTGATTGAACTGCCCGGCAGCGATCAACTGCCTGCATTGGTAGTAAACGCCCATGCCGAGCCGAAGGACTGCCATCTGGCGGCACTTTCGGGGATGGCGCGGGTGTTGGCCGACCGTCTGGGCCGGGCTGCGTCCCCTTGGCCGCGGGTGCCGTCATGATGCTAAACCCGTGTGGCACGCTGACTTTATCGCGCGAAAGATTTCGTCATAATGTCGCCTTTTTCCGCAGTGTGATTCCGCCCGGCGCAAAGATTTCTGCCGTGGTGAAGGCCAATGCCTATGGCCACGGCCTGGCATGTACCTTGCAATTACTGACGGAAAATCAGGTGAACTGGTGCAGTGTTTTTTCACTTTCAGAGGCGGCGGCGGTGCTGCATATCCAGCCATCCATGAACGTGCATGTACTTTGCCCGGTAAGTTTCAACCGTCGCAGGGCACTTGATGACGCAGCACCATTCCCTGCAGATCCGGCGATTGCCCGGCAGGTGCACCTGACCATTCAGGATGTCCGCTGTGCAGAATTATTAAACGCCGAGGCCCGCGCCTCTGGTCAATCCTTACAGGTACAGATTCAACTCGACGTAGGCCTTACGCGACAGGGCTGCGTTCCTGAGGAATTAGGCTCCATCGTGCAGGCCGTACGCCGCATGGATCACCTGTGTCTAACAGGCGTATTTGCACACTTTTCGCACGGGGAAACACCCGGCAGTGACATCAGCCAGCGCCAATATGAAACCTTCCTGAAGTTGACCCGCCCGCTTCGCGAGGATGGCGTATTAACACACATTCATAATTCCGGCGGCGCAATTCGGAATGTGCCCATTCATATTGATCTGGTGCGCATCGGCATCGGCCTTTATGGCCTGCAACCGAGCATGGAACATGCCATCCAGGAATTGCAACCTGTTGCTGAACTCACGGCACCGGTGGTGACGCTGCATCACCGGTTGGCGGGAACCGGCGTGGGGTACGGACATCAATTCATCACCACGCGCGACACGCAAATCGCCATTCTTCCGGTGGGTTATGCCGACGGCTATCGGCGTGAACTTGGCGGGGTGACCTCCATTCAAATTAACCGCCGCAATTATCCCATCGTGGGGCGCATAAGTATGGATCAAATGGCGGTGGATGTAACCGGCGGCGATGTTCAGGTGGGCGATGCCGCCGTTTTGATAAGTTCCGATCCGCAATCGGATATTTCAATGGATCGTCTGGCCCAGCGGTGCCGTACCATAGGATATGAGCTGGCGACGGGATTGGGCAGCCGTTTGACGCGGGTACTGATATGAAGCCGATTTTTTTTGTCACCAAACCACTACCAGACATTGGCATAGATCGGCTCCGTAGAGTCGGGGAAGTCCGCATCGGCAAGGCCCAAGGGTCGCTATCGGAAAAAGAAATAGTCGCCGGAGCCGCCGATTGCCTCGGTATGATGGTTACGCCCGCCGAGCAGATTACCAAACGTGTTCTGGATCAACTGCCCCAGCTTAAGGCGATCAGCACGTACAGCGTTGGGTTTAATCATATTGACGTTTCCGAATGCACGCGCCGTGGCATTGGAGTGGGCAATACGCCGGATGTACTTACCGCGGCCACGGCCGAACTGGCGATAACACTGATTTTGTCGGTCGCACGCCGTGTGATTGAAGGGGATCGGATGGTGCGTGAGGGCCGCTGGCGGGGATGGGAGCCAGTGGATTTTCTTGGCGTGCCCGTAGTTGGCAAGACGCTGGGAATTGTGGGTGCCGGAAGAATTGGTGGACGCGTGGCAAGGATGGCCGCCGGTGGATTCGACATGCCGATTCTCTATTCGGCGCGCACCGCCAAGCCGGACTTGGAACGCGACTGCAATGCCCGGCGTGCAGAACTGGAGGATATACTTAAACAGGCGGATTTCGTCTCCATTCACGCCCCGCTCACCGATGAAACTCACCATATGATCGGCGAAACCCAACTGCAGATGATGCAGCCGACGGCCATTTTAGTTAATACTTCCCGCGGCCCCTTGATCGATGAACCCGCCTTGATTAAGGCACTGAAAGATGGAACCATTGCCGGCTGCGGACTGGATGTGTACGAAAAGGAGCCCGACTTGGCACCCGGGCTCGCTGACCTGCCCAACGTTGTACTGCTGCCGCATATCGGCAGTGCCACCATGGAAACGCGTTCGAAAATGGCCATTATGGCAGCGGAAAATCTACTTGCAGCCGCAGATGGCAAAAAACCGCCCCACTGCGTCAATCCAGAAATTTATCCATGACATCTCCGATGAGCGAGTCATGCTTGTACCGGCTACCCTGCTTGGTGGAAGGTCAGGCGGTAAATGGCAGATTTTGTGCGGCAACGTCGGTTATGATGCAGTAATGATTTATCTTGATAACAATGCGACCACCGCCATGGCACCTGCGGTTATTGAAGCCATGGAGCCTTACCTGCGCGGCATGTATGGCAATCCATCAAGCACGCATCCACTTGGCCAGCAGGCGCGGCAAGCAGTTGAGGAGGCGCGCTATCGCGTGGCGAATCTGCTGGGCTGCGGCGCATCGGAAATCGTCTTTACCAGCGGCGGCACGGAAGCCGACAATGCCGCCATCTGCGGGGTGCTTCTGGCCCGACCGGATAAAAAGGCCGTCATCACCAGCAGCGTGGAACACAGCGCCGTGCGTGAAACACTACATGTATGGGGTAAACGGGGCATTCGCGTGATTGAGATCCCGGTAGACCGCAATGGTCAACTGGACATGAACCGGTTCTCCGAGGCGCTTTGCGATCCCGACATTGCAGTGGCATCGATCATGTGGGCCAATAATGAAACCGGTGTATTATTTGATATTCCGGAAATTGCGGCTATTTGCCGGCAGCATAGCGTGCCGCTGCATGTGGACGCGGTGCAGGCGGCGGGCAAAATTCCGCTGGCAATCGGGGGGCTTCCGATTGATCTATTGTCGATCAGTGCCCATAAGTTTCATGGTCCCAAAGGTGTCGGTGCCCTTTATGTGCGCCGCAATACGCGCTGGGTACCGATTATTACGGGCGGGCCACAGGAACGCGACCGCCGGGGCGGTACCGAAAACGTGCCGGGTATTGTGGGTATGGGCAAAGCGGCGGAGTTGGCGCATGCCAGAGTTCAAAATCCGAGGCATGATGAACATCTGCGCCGCCTTCGCGACCTGTTTGAAGACAAAATACTAAATTCCATTACCGACACCCACATTAATGGCAGCCGCAACGGCCGACTTTCCAACACGAGTAATATTGGCTTTGCATCCATCGAGGCTGAGGCGATTCTGCTGCTTTTAGCGCAACATGAAATTTATGCCAGCGCGGGTGCCGCATGCTCGAGCGGATCACTGGAACCGTCCCCCATTTTGCGTGCCATGGGCGTGCCCGATCGCATCGCACATGGCTCCGTGCGGTTTTCGCTATCCCATGAAAATACCGAGGCAGACATCAACGCCGCAGTGGACCAATTATCGGATATCATTGCCACTTTGCGGGAGACATTACCTGTGGTTTGAATGGTTCAACCACGCTGGTGGGCAAAGGGCAGATGACCAAAGGTGGATGGAGCATTTATGGCACCGATTCGATTGGCAGTTTGCGGAGCAGCGGGCAGAATGGGTCTGCGAATCATGGCGCTGGCCCTTGCCGAAAAAGATAAATATTTAATCTGCCAGGCGATAGACCGTCCCGGCTCACCCCGGCTCGGCGTGGATATCTCGGCCCATGTGGGCATGCCGGGCGGCGGCGTCGTTTTTACACCCGACTTGGAGCCGGACTATGACGTCCTGATTGACTTTTCTCATCCCTCGGCACTCTCGGGCAATCTGGCAGTCTGCCGACAATTTGGCTTGCCCGCAGTCATCGGCACCACTGGCCTATCCCAGAAGGAGATGGATGACATTACCGCTGCCAGCAACAAAATACCCATTTTGCAGGCCAACAACACCAGTGTGGGTGTGAACTGGCTTGTCGGTATGCTGGGTACCATGGCCAACCAGCTTGGTTCCGATTATGAAATTGAAATTGTCGAGATGCACCACCGTTTATTACCA
>JAJZKY010000479.1 GCA_021803885.1 Planctomycetota bacterium | reverse complement strand
CTACCTGGGCGGTCACCCACCGCCCGGCTCGGTCGGTCATGGCCATGCGCGCCGGCGCGATGCGGGGGTCCTGTTCTGTCCACGACCCCATGGTGCAGTCAGGATCCGCGCAACACCATCGCCTCTTGTGCCAGTGGAGCCTCGTGGGCTTGCCGAAGGCCGGGAGATCGACCAGGACTACCTCACGCCAACCCTTAAGGCGCGCCTTGGCACCACAGCTTGGACAGCAGACCAGCTCTGCGAGCTTCTCTACATGGAGATCCACGACAGCACCGGATATGTTCACGCCGAGAACCGAAACATCAGGGAGTCCAACAACGAGCTTCAGCACCTTCTTCGGATCGGTCTCGAGTTCTGTCGGTAGGTTACGGGAACGGGGCATTAAAAGATTAGGGCACCGTGATTGCCTCAGATCGTGGACCTCGTTACCCCCCGCAAATCCGAAGTCCTGGTTAAAGACCTGGTATCCATTCAGGTCCCCATGGTGGCACACAACTACCATGGATGGCGTGATTGATATGGCCTTGACTTGAACGTTTATCCGCTAGATACGAAGCGGTTCCGGAGGCATCCAGGGCTTGCCCTCAAAGAGCGCCATCAGCACGTCGGATGCGTTGACGCCGTGCTTGGATGCCGTAGAGATGTAGGAGCGGACCTTGGCGAGTCTTTCGACTCCATTGGTGGCTCGCAGCGATCCAGAGATCTTCTGCTGGAGCTTGGCCATTCTCAGGTCGGACTCCGCTTGGTTGTTGGTGTTATTCCGATATCGGCATAACACCAATTATGCCGATGTTTCAGTTATGCCGATATCCGCGTGAATGTCCTGATCCAGGAGGTGATCTAATCGAATAGTTCGGCATAACTACAGGGTTTTGAGGAAGGTGAGAAGCTTGTCGGATGGAAGGTAGCGCCCCTTGGGAGTTTGGGGTGGAGCAATACGATCCAGGGCACGCTGCTTCAGCTCCAGATCCGCGTGAAGGTACGGGCGAGTAGACGCTGGGGATTCGTGGCCAAGCCATAGAGCGATCGTCGTGGCGTCAATACCCGCGGCAAGCATCCTCATCGCACATGTGTGCCTCAGTGTATGTGGAGTCACATTCTTGTCTGCAATAGTCGGGCAAGTGACAGCTGCGATGGTGGCGTACATCTGAATCCGCTGAGAGACAGCATCGGTGCTCATCTTCCTCGTCGTGCCGCATGCGGTGAACATGAAAGGGCTCAGAGACTCTGAGTTTTCAATAATCCACTCACGCAGATCTGCGGCAGTAGTTCTGTCGAGTGGCGTGATCCGTTCTTTACGTCCCTTGCCACGGCAAGCGATATGGACACCGGGACCGTCAGTGAAAGTATCTGCGCGGGTCAGGGACGTTACCTCCGAAACCCGCATCCCAGTAGTGATCATGAGTAGAAGGAGCAGGTGATCTCGACGTCCGGTCCAAGTGGAACGGTTCGGGCACTCCAAGAGCACATCAATCTCGGCATTATCGAGATAGGTGACTATGGTTTCGTCGCAGGTCTTGAAGGGAATCGCCAGGACCCGTGCGATGAGATCGGCGTGCTCTGGGTGACGCAGCGCCGCATGGCTGAATAGGGAGTGGATCGCTCCCAGCCGTGCGTTACGGGTTCGAGTACTATTATGATGGGTTGTCTCCAACATTGCGAGGAAGTCACTGACTAGCACGGCATCGACGACAGCGATATCTACATTACTGGGATAGATGCCGGTCCGTTCGTGAATGTAACCAAGGAGAAGGCGCAGGGTGTCACGATATGCGGTGATCGTATGGCGACTAGCACCTCGTTGCCCGATCAGATATTCGGTGAAGAAGGATTGCATCGTAGGAGCCAGCATGGTCATGGCCGACTCCTTTCATAGTAGGTGGCGATCCGCTCCGAGACGATACCCATGAGCTCCGCGCTGGCGGTCAAGTACCAGTAGGTACTCGACGGATCGACATGACCCAGGTAGTTGACCAGTGCGGCGAGGCGGGCATCGATGTCGTCACCACGGCGGTGCGCATCGACGAGAGTGTTGACTGCGAAGGTGTGGCGCAAATCGTGTAGGCGTGGTGTTCCGCAGCCGGGCCGAGACTGCAGTCCGCAGTCGTTTACGATGAAACGGAAGAGAGCCCGTGTCTTATTGAGGTTCAGCCGAGCACCAGTAGCTCCGATGAACAGGGGCCCTGCGGGTGCTGCTCGGTTGGCGCGCACCTCCAGATAGTCGGCCAAGGCATGCACCGTAGTGGCGTGCAGGGGCACGAGCCGCCGCTTTTGGTACTTGCCGGTCACGTTCATCACCTGCTCGCTCAGACAGACATCCTCGACATCAAGGGCATTTGCCTCTCCGCTGCGTAACCCAGTGACAGCGATCAGGCCAATCAGCGTGTGGATACCAGCCGCCAACAGCGGCGGGGACAGGGATGCTGCTTTGGACATGAGCTGGGTGATTTGCTCGTCGGAATAGAGGTAGGGGATACGGCGGGTGGTCTTGGCCTTGATGAGACCAGAGGGGATCACCTCGGCAGCCGACGGGTCCAGCAAGTGGATATACGCAGCGAGACCCTGAATGACTCGCAGGCGTGTAGCTTGCCAGCAGAGTTGAGTTCCGGGCCTCTCTTAGGCGAACGCCAGGACATCGGCGACGTTGATCCTCGTGATGCCGCGAGCGTCCAGACGGTCCAGGAACGCAGTGATCAGCCAGTCGTGATCACAAAGGCGGTATCCCCGGGCTCGACGCTCTGCGAGGTAGTCAGTGGCAGCTACGCGCAGGTCGACACTCATCGGGTCGCTCCTGCCGGCCACGGTCGGGCCAGCGCGCTGAGCGCCGTGAGGTCGCTTTTCGCGTAGATAGCGGTCGCGGCCGGGCTGGAATGGCGCAGCAGCTGGCTCACTTCGACCATGCCGCCACCGCCGGCCAACACCGCACAGGCGGCAGTGTGCCGCAGCCGGTGAGCGGCCCCCGGACCGGAAATGCCTGCCGATGCCAATGCGCGGGCTGCAACGCTGGTGACCGCGGCCGCTGTTATCGACCGGTGGGGTGCGTCCAGGCCCAGGAATACCTCCCGGTGTGCTCCACCCACTGGGCGTGCTCGCCGCAGATAGGCGACGAGCAGTTTACCTACATCGACTGGCAAGGGTATCTGGTCAAGACGGCCACGCTTGCCATGCACGGTAATCACTCCGACTTGGCCAGCCGATGTCGTCGAGTCGAAGCGACGCGACCTCTCCTGCCCGCAGTCCCAACCGCCACATCAGAACGAGCATCGCCTCGTTACGAAGCCGGGCAGAGCCAGCCATAGGTAGTGCTGCGAGCAGATCCCCGATCTCTTTGTGACTCAGCGCCTTGGGCGGTGGAGTGTCGGCTGGGGCAGCGAACTTGCCGACAGCATCGTCCAACGGAGACATCACCATACCCTCCTGCCACATCCAGCGCAGCAAGGCCCGTAACGCGTTTGCACTCACCTGGGTCGATCTAGGGCGTTGGCGGAGTGCGCGCTGAGTGATAAAGGTTGTGACCTGCCCGGCGGTCAACAAGTCCCAACTACCGTTGCCGCTGAGGTGCATTACCACGAACGGCCGAACCTGGGAAACGTAGCTACACACCGTCGCCGCGCCCAAGCCTCGCTGGGACACCAGGTAAGACGCGAACTGGTCGAGCAACACCTCCTCGGGCACCGACGATACCACCGGTACCACCTCCGGAGTTACTCCGAGTCTGCGCAGATAGACCAGTAACGGGATGAGTGCTCGCGGTGACCTGAACCTTGAGGTTACCTGTCGCCGGAAGCGCAGGAACTCCTTAACCAGATCCTCGCTCAGATCGCCAGCCGTGAGACCTTGCGCGGCCAGCCATTCTGAGAGATGCCTGACCAGCCCCAACTGCGTTTCGGAGGTTAGCGGGGAGTACCCGAGCCCTGCGAGTTCAAGGAGGAAGCCCTCAGCGAACTCCTTGAGCGGGCCGGATACCGATGTTTTGTACGGATGTGTCATGATACTACTCCTCTCTAAATTGATAGAGAGGCCAGTATCTCAGACTCAACAGTTATGCCGAACTATTCGATTAGATCACCTCCTGGATCAGGACATTCACGCGGATATCGGCATAACTGAAACATCGGCATAATTGGTGAACGGAACGGCAAGGTCCTTGGCGAATAGGGTGACCTCGCTCCTCAGATCACGAAGAGCGCAGACGAGGTTGTACGACTCCCTCTCGACATAGTCTCGCTTGCGCGCCGCCGGCTCGGGGTTTGCGGCGAGGCCAGCGTCCACGATTCCGTCGTAGCGCTTGAGGAAGCCGGCGAGGGCCAACGGATCAAGGCGCTTGCTTCCCGCTGCACGGGCATCTTCGGCGGCACGCTTCATCTCGATAAGCAAGTCGCCCATCGCCGTCGCCCACTCGGTCTGGTTCCACACGACTGCCACAGAGGCCAGGTTCCGGATCAAATGAGCGGCGCATACCCCATGCTTGGCATCCGTGTAGTTGAAGTACATCGCCAGCCGATCGTGGATAGCTGGACAGGCGAACAGGATTCTGCGGAGATACGAGTGTAGTTGAAGTACATCGCCAGCCGATCGTGGATAGCGGTTCCCCTGTAGCCGGGAAGCACCCCGACCCGTTCGACGGCGCTGAGGT
>JAJZKY010000478.1 GCA_021803885.1 Planctomycetota bacterium | reverse complement strand
CCTGCCTGCGGTGGCACCGGCTTCTTCGCTGACCGCCGGACGCTCCAGCTTGGGGAAGAATTCGAGGTAATCGAAACCGTGCAGTTTGCAGACAACTTCGATCAATAGGGAGCGAGCTCCCCAATCAGCAAGGACGGTTGAGGGGTTGTTGCTGCTCAAACAGACGCGCAGTTCGCGTAGACCTTCTGGTTCGGGTTCTTCGGGATTGCTGCTAATTTCGGCAAGGTCTGCACTGGGAAGATGCGATTCGTCGGACAGGCTTGCCTCGGTCTCAGGTTGGTCCTGCGCCTGCCAGTAGAGTCTTTGCATGACGCGGGGTTTGGCCGAATGGGAGACAAAGGTACGGGTAGCGTAGTCCACGAGGACGGCTGGGACCTCTGCGCGGGCACACAGCGCGACGGTGTCGAGGAGATGGTTGAGGGATTTTGGTTGTAGCAAGGCGGGGACGCCCTTGCTTCTCATCTCCCTGTGAATGGCTCTGAAGAGGTGCTTGCCGATGACGGCATCCGTGTCGCCTGCGTCCCAACTCGGGTTGGGTTGAAGGTCCGCTTGAATCATGCAGGCCGTTTGCGCGTCTGGACGCCAGCATCGGAATTCCGTCTCCAGCTGTCCGTGGCCGGGGGGGACGAGGTTCACATAGACCTGATTCCCCATCAGGCCAGTATGCTGTTCGGGATCAAGGAGCGCCCGCGCCACCCCCACAACCGCACCGCGATGGAGAAGACCGCCGTGCAGAATTCCTGAGAAGACGACCAATGCCAATGGCGGTGGAGGAGATGTTCGCACCGCCTTATCCGTGGTGGAAGAGCTACGCCATTCCTTGATCCAACTCTTCTCACTTGACTTCCACTCTTCCATGCACCGGAGTGAGAAGCTGAGGTTACCCGATTTCCGCAAGTCTCTGGCAAAGGGACTTTTGGGCAGAGCAAAGAGCAGGAGTGTTCTCGGTCGGGGCAGCGAACGTCCAGTCGCGTTGAAACGGGCCACCAGCTTCGACAGGATCTGGCAATCGATCTGCGCCGCCGACATCGAACTAGCCTCATCGAGAATCAAGCGCTCCAATTTCGCCATATGGACGGATTTAAATCCCGATAGCGTTGCCGGCTCCGGAGGGTCAGCGAGCACCTCGGCCAGGGGCATGTTAATTCCTCGCAGCCAGTTGCGAAATTCCGAAGCACGATTCGTCTGCCGCTCTGAAAGAGAGAGTTGCGGATCAGACCAAGGGTCGGGTAAGCCGAGAGTCGAAGACATAGCGAATTATGCCCTTCACCAGGCCCGCACAGGGCGGAAACCGAGTTCATCGAAGAGGAGCTTGCCCAGATAAGTTCTGAGCAAATCTCGATATTCAAGAAACGAAAAACTGGAGAAGGAGTGCCAAGGCTCCTCACCTCGGTGCCAATGTCCCATCCAGGCACTCGCTACCTCGTGAGGGCATCCCCGGTCGAGGAGTTCCGAGAAAACGAACCTGCGATGGATATTGACGGGAAATGGAAGAAACTCGTGCATGATGGGCACCAGTGTCCGCGGTCGGACTTCTCGGGGCCGCATTTTGTTGTCTACAAAAAAGCACGGTAGTTCCCTGGCCTCGAAAAGCTTCGGGCTTCTGACGAGGAAATCCTTATAGAGCGCCATCTGCTGGCGGAGTACATCCGGTACCCATACAACCCTGGTCTTGTAACCAATACCTCCATCCTTGTCAGTAATCGTGGAGAGACCAGACACTGGGTCAATCTCTGCGTCAGACAGATACGGCGTCTTGACTCCACGAACGCCGGTGCAATACGAGAACATCCAGATCGTATACAGCGTGAACAGGTTGTGATAACGCGCCGACTGCTCATCGGTCAGACGCGGGCTGGCATCTTCCATGGCTTTGAGCAGACCTGCAATGGCCTTCTGAACCGCCTTAACAGTCGGGCATTTACGGTGTCCAATAAAGTTCTCCTGCACGGTCTGGCGGACAATCTCGGGAACTGCATAATCCGGCTCCAACTGCTTCCGTATTGAGCTGGCTTCGGCTGCGTATATCTCCTGCAACCTCTTGACAGATCGACAGGCATAGAACAAACGCACGTTCGCCAGCGGAATGTTCCGACCCGTGATGATCGCGGTTGCAGTCAACTCTCCTTTCGCGCGAAGCCTGATCCGCTGCATCATGAAATTGGCTATCGCGCTCTGCGTCAGCCTGGAATCGGAAGACACCTCCGCAAGAAGTGCATTCAATTGCTTCCGGTACCACCGCTTGGCTTTGCGGAAAACGCGGCCGCGCAGCCTGGCTTTCGGCCTTCGTTGAAGCCGGATCAGCTGTAGGATGAGAGAGCTCCCCGAAGCAACGTCAGGGAGGTCAAGAAAGTCTTCGCGCGACCGGTCCATCCCCCGGGTGTTGAGCAACTGCGGCCTGCGACACCGAGGAAGAACGGGGCGTATGCGCCAGTGCGGAAGATCCGAACCCTTTGGGGCCGTCAGCGCCAGATCAACGTCCCTGGGGACTCCGCGAAAACCCAGATACCGAATGTCGCGGGCGCGCTCCAGACTGCTGGAAGTCCAGAACATCACTTGCACCAGCGCATACAGTTCGAGCTTCTCAAAGTTGGATCGGTCCCAAGTGCTTGCCAACGACAACGAAGCGGGGTCGTTTACAAGAAGTGAACGCAATTCCGAAGGAATCAGGTTCCCGTACGACCAGGGAAACATCTGGTTGGCCATTTCGACGTGATTCGCCCACGCCGAAGATGCCGCATGAAAATCGCCTGGCTCATGGGCGAAGGCGCGACCTTTGTGTGCGGCGCTACAGCCTTCCTCTTCATCCTCGTCCTCAAATGGATAATCATCCATATCCAGCAGATCGTTCATCTGGGTGCGGGTCAGCGTCACTCGCTTGGTACGCCGCAACGTAACTTGACCGCCGGAACTGTTTCCCCCTTGGTCCTGGATGGATTCGCTATCCGCGTCAAGATCGATGATTCGCCAATTAAAGTCCGTCCTTCCGCCGTCGATCCACCGCCCGGACCATCCAGTACTTCCGCCGGGCCGGCCCCGTGACTCCTGTTTGCGGTCAAGAAAGGCCTTTTCGAGAAAGAGCCTGAGGCTGCCCAGGCGACGAATCGCTTCTTTCTGTTTGAAGGTAATTGCAGAGAGACTTGTTACGAACCGAGTGGGCGGCAGTTGCACTGGAAGCGCGTCAATAACCTTTAGCAAGGGGTCTTCACTGAATCTTCGAACGGCCCGCGCCGCTTCCTGGGGCCGAGCCAAGTTCTGAAGGGGCTCTTCATCGGCCGGCATCACTCCGACTGGCGCCTGTAAATGTTCTCGATACAAAACAATTCGCGAGACGAGCAGATGGGCCTGCAAGAGCCGAAAACGGTCACCCCTATGCTGATGCGGATGAGAATTACACAGCGCACCGTATACAGAATGCTTTTCCATGGCTCCCATCACGGGGTTGCGGTTGTTCTCCCCAAATTCTGCGGAAAACCTACCGCCAACGCTCTTCGCAAGAGTTGTGCTTGCCTGCGTTATCCACTTGAGCGCGGGAACCCAGTCATCCAGTCGCCAGTCCGACCGGTATCCCTTCTTCCAGACCGCCTTGGCTGCGCTGACGATCTCTAGAACGTTCTCACAGACGATCGGGAGTGCTGTGAGGTCGGAGTCGGGATTCACAATCCACAGAAAATCCCGAAGCGCATCCTCATGCTGCGCCTGCCTGGCGAGGCTCAGCAGCCTCTGGATCGGAGTGTCCTTCTGAGACCGTAGTTTTTGGTCTTGACTGCCGCTTTGAATCAGCCCCTTCTTCTCGCGGTGCTGTTCGTTTGGGCGCCTTGGCATGCCGACCCTCCAGGGTGCGGACGTCGCAATTTAGAATTCGGGCTAGGGGAAGCATCTTTTTTCCCCGGGGACTTACAACGGGTCGCACTACTTGACTAATTAATCCGGCAAAATTGTCGTTCTCCCAGGCGCTGTTCATCCGTGTCCGGTCCTTCTGGTCCAGGCTGTAAAAGACCGGAACAATCAAGAGATCGAGCAGAATCATGCGCTCCAGCCTTTTCCTGCCGATCCGCTGATGGACAACGACAGGGAGATCATCGTCAATAAAGTCGTCACTCTTCAGCATCCTGTAGAGCCGAAGGTTCCCAATACACTCGTAGTCGTCTCCTTTCGGAACCACATGCAGCAGAGTGTGTTGGGCCATCGCAACAAGCCCCTCCGAGGTAAATGCGTCTGCGGGGAGATCACGCAGCAAGCCGACCATCTTCTGACGAAGGGATTCAACGGAGGGGTGTTCCCTTTTGATTTTGCGGAAAGGAATTACATCGAAGCGGATCGGACGCTTTGCGGATTCAAGTCTCTCGTCCGCCGGGTTGGGAGGAGTGATGGTCGACATCAGGCAATCCTCCGGTTGATCTGATCATCGATCCACGCCTGGACCTCGTCTTCGACCCAGGCCACCGACCTTTCACCCGTGGGCACCGGAGCCGGAAATGTCTTTTTGGCTACCTTGTCGTAAATCCCGCTTCGGGATAGCCCTGTCCTATGTTTTACTTCCGGGAGTTTGATGAGTCTTCTGTATTGCATTTCTTGCACCTCGACTCCAACAATCTCCGATGTGCGATTTGGAAGATATACAGGTTGAGCGCACCTA
>JAJZKY010000477.1 GCA_021803885.1 Planctomycetota bacterium | reverse complement strand
CACAATGGAAAAGCTGGGCGCGGATATCGAGCGGCTGCTGGATGTCGCCGGGGTGGAACGGGCGATGTTTGCCGGGTGCTCGGTGGGCGGCTATACGCTGTATGAGCTTTGGCGGCGGTGCCCGCAGCGGGTGAAGGCGCTGGCATTTTCGGGAAGCAAGCCGCAAGCCGATACGGAGCAGGCGCGGGCGACACGGCAGGCGAATATCGCGAAGATAAGAGAACGCGGCAGCGGGGAGTTCATTGAGGCAATGCTGACGACGCTGATTGGCGCGACGACGCGCAGCCGCTGGCCGCAAAAAGTGGGCGAGGCGCGCGAGATGATGCAAACGGTTCGGCCTGAGGCTCTGGCAGCGATTCAGCAGGGACTGGCGGCACGGCCGGATTCAGTGGAAACGGCGAAGACGATTCGCGTGCCAAGCTGCGTGATTGCGGCCGGCGAGGATGGCGGCGTTCCGATTGCAGATTTGCGGCTGCTGGTAGATACAATTCGCTCGGGCGGCGGACAGGCGGAGTTTCATGAGATTCCGGATGCGGGGCATTTTGCTCCATGGGAGCAGCCGGAGGCGGTGGGACGGATTCTGCGGAAGTTCTTTGACGGGGTACGATGATTCGCTGGAGGCTGAAGACCGCCAAGCAGGCGCGTGAGTTGGATCGGTTGGCCGCAGAGCGGTTGCAACAATTGCTCGAACAAAAGCCAGAGACCGATTCGCATGGTCCCAATGGTTTCGACGGCGCTGCAAGAGGGGTGCATCCGCCGTCTCCCAGTCCCGCTGCATTCTCAGTGGATGTGCCGCCCAATGATATGACCGAGCTTGCCGATGAAATGGCTGCGAGGTTTTTCGGATTTGGAAACTGGGCAGCCCCGTACTGGTTTATCGGGCAAGAGCCCGGAACGTCTCCCGGCGAAGACGCGGATAACAGCCGCATTGTGCAGGCCTGGGCTCATCAACTTGGCAAGAGGGATCTGGTGGATTGTCGCGAATATCATCGGGCAATTCGAGTCAGTGCATGGCACGGGGAACGCGCGAGGTTACAGACAACCTGGCGCCCGCTGATGTTGTTCCTGATGACGGCGCTCAAGCGTGAGACGGATCGAGAGGCATTGCGGGCCTATCAGCGGACGCGATGGGGGCAAATCGAGAACGGTGAGACTTGTGTGATTGATCTGTCGGTGATTCCGGGGAAGAAACTTTCTGAGAAGACGGACGGCAAAGAGTACCTGGAGCAGAGGATCTGGACCATACGGCGAAGACTTATGCTAGGCGGGCATCCTCCCAAGATGGTGCTCATGCACGGGTTAGCTGCGCGGCCGGAATGGGAAGAAATCGCAGGAGTTCCGCTGGAGCCGGATACGGTTGTCAAGGTGGGTTCCACGCTGTTCGTGATGGCGCCGTCACCAACAGCTTATCGGCGCAAGAACGCGGATTGGGAGATGCTGGGTTTGCAGATGCGAGAACACCTCAATTCCAAATGATGTTCGTGAGCGGTTACTGCTCCGCGATATGCTGAGGCTATTCCGTAATACCAAGTGAGGTTTGCCCTGTCTCAGGTTCGTCCTTTTGCTTATCCGACTCGTAATGCCGCTTTGCATGTGGATGGTGTGGCGCTGGATGCGCTGGCCAGAAAGCATGGCACTCCGCTGTATGTTTATTCCGCGACGCATATACAGGAGCGTTTTGCTCTTTATGAGCGGGCGTTCGCGGCCGTTCCCCATTTGATCTGCTATGCGGTGAAGGCGAATTCGGCCCTGGCGATTCTGGCGCTGCTGGACAAGCGGGGAGCGGGTTTTGACATTGTGTCCGGCGGCGAGTTGGAGCGCGTGCTGACGGTCAACAGGAAGGCTGCGGGGCGCACTGTATTTTCTGGCGTGGGCAAGACGGCACCGGAGATGGACCTGGCGCTGCGAGCCGGGATTCTGGCGTTTCACGTAGAGAGCGAAGGCGAGCTGGAATTGCTGGCCGAGCGGGCGGCAAAGCTGCGCAAGCGGGCGGCGGTTTCACTGCGGGTGAATCCGGATGTGTTTGCGGAGACGCACCCGTATATTTCGACGGGGCTGCGAGAGCACAAGTTCGGGATTGATATTGCGCGGGCGCGCGCGGTGTACCGCAAGGTGAAGGAGCACAAGTGGCTTGAGGCCAGAGGCGTGAGCGTGCACATTGGCTCGCAGATTCGCGCGGCGGAGCCATTTGGCGCGGCCGCGGAGCGCGTAGTGGCGCTGATTGCCCAGTTACGAAAGGATGGGCATGCAATCACGCACATGGATCTGGGCGGCGGGCTCGGGATTGAGTACCACGCGCAGGCGGAGTTTGATCCGGAATGGCAGATGGGGCAGTACTCGAAGGCGCTGCTGCAGGCCGCACGTAAAGTGCCAGAGATTACATTGCTGGTGGAGCCGGGGCGGTTTGTAGTCGCACAGTCCGGGGTGCTGGTGACGCGGGTGCTGTATCGGAAGAAGAACGGGGCGAAGAATTTTGTCATTGTGGATGCCGGGATGAACGATCTGATTCGGCCGGCGCTGTACCAGGCATACCACGAGATTGTGCCGGTGACGCCGAGGCGCGGTGCGAAGAAGGTGGTGGCGGATGTGGTGGGTCCGGTGTGCGAGACAGGCGATTTTTTTGCACGAGATCGCGAACTGGAGGGTGTGCGGGAGGGCGACCTCTTGGCAATTCTGGATGTGGGAGCCTATGGTGTTTCACTGAGTTCGAATTACAACTCGCGGCCGCGTCCCGCGGAAGTGCTGGTGAGCGGGAAGCGCGCGCGTGTGATTCGCCGTCGGGAGACGATGCAGGATCTGCTGGCGGTCGAGCAAGGGTGGGAATGAGAGTTCCTGGAATTGACCGATGGAGGCTAAGGCAAACGTGAAGCGCGGCAGATGGAGTGCGTTGTGGATTGCGGTGATGGCGGTGGCGGTGGCGGGCGTGAGCATGCCCGCGGCACAGGCGCAGAGTGCGCCGATGGTGCGGGTGCAACAGGGCATGATTCGCGGGAAGTGGAGCAAGGACCACGAGGTGCGGACGTTTCTGGGAGTTCCGTATGCGCAGCCGCCGGTGGGAGATCTGCGCTGGAGGCCGCCGGTGCCGGCGAAGGACTGGAGCGGTGATCTGAATGCCACGCACTTTGGCTATCGCTGCATGCAGCCTTACATCTTCACAGATATGCGGTTTCGTGATCCGGGGCAGAGCGAGAATTGCCTGACTCTGAACGTGTGGGCTCCCAAGGTGAAGGCGGGGCAGAAACTGCCGGTGATGGTTTGGATTTTTGGCGGCGGATTTATTGCCGGAGCCACGTCAGAGCCAAGGCAGGACGGAACGCACCTGGCGCATAAAGGCGTGATCGTGGTCTCGATGAATTACCGGTTGGGGATTTTTGGATTCTTTGCAGGGTCGGGACTGGCGGCGGAGTCGCCGCATCATGCCGCAGGCAACTACGGGTTGATGGACCAGCAGGCGGCGCTGCGCTGGGTGCATGACAACATTGCGAGGTTTGGCGGGAATCCGAACGAAGTGACGATTTTCGGCGAGTCGGCGGGATCGATTTCGGTGAGCTCGCAGATTGCGGCGCCGGATTCAAAGGGATTGTTTATCCGGGCGATTGGCGAGAGCGGGGGGGCGTTTGGGAATCTCGCGTATCCGCCGCTGAGGGAAGCCGAGCAGGCAAGCGATGCGTTTGCGCTGCGCGCCTTCGGCACAGATGACATTGCGAAGCTGCGGGCGATTCCTGCAAAGGAGTTGCAGAAGGCGGAGATGAATCGGGCGTATGGTCCTGCGCAGTTCTGGCCGGACATAGACGGGTGGTTCCTGCCGGAGAGTCCGGCGGCGATTTACGCGCAGGGCGAGCAGGCACATGTGCCGGTGCTGGGCGGGAGCAACCGTGATGAGGGCACAGCGGAAGTGGTGTTCCATAAGCCGCTGCCGACGCTGGCATCGATGCGGGCGTTTGCGAAGAATGAGTTTGGCAGCGGCGCGGGAGAGTTTTTGCGGGCGTATTCCGCCGACAACAACGCGCAGGCGCTGCGGGCAATGGAAGACTACTCCGGCGATGCGTTTATCGCCTACAGCACATGGGCGTGGCAGAACGCGCAGGTGAAGACGAGCGGAAAACCGGTGTACCGCTATTACTTCGCGCTGCCTTCGCCCGGGGATCCACATCATCCGGCAGCGATGGGGGCATTTCACTCCGATGATATTGAGTACGTCTTCGGGACGCTTCCGTCGCGACTGGGCGCGCACTGGCGGCCGGAAGACTTCAAGCTGTCTGGCCAGATGATGGACTACTGGAGCAACTTTGCGAAGACGGGAAATCCGAACGGGGCGGGTCTGCCGAAGTGGCCGAAGTGGGATGCGGCGGACCAGTGGCAGGTGATGCACCTGAACGCGACCTCGGAGGCGAAGCCGGGTTTCCGGCGGCAGCGGTATGAGTTCCTGAAGACGGTCTGGAGTCACCCTGACCTGATGGCAGAGCACCAGATGCCGATGTCAGCAGGAAAGTAACCAAAACAGCTGCATCGATCCCCGTGTTCGCGAAGAGCGGATGCGGGGATTTTTCTTCTTACGGCGCTAATGTAACTGCGCGAGGAGCTTTTCGCGGTGGGGCGCGAGTACCTGCTGGAGCGGGCCGTGGGCGGTGATGCGTCCGGACTC
>JAJZKY010000476.1 GCA_021803885.1 Planctomycetota bacterium | reverse complement strand
CACTGAATATTGCATTGGTCGCATTGGTGCCATTGCCGATGGCCAGCGTCGCATCACCACTATTTCCGCCATCTACCGTGCCACCAAAATCCACCGTATTTGTGCCCGCCAGCAATGTGAACGCCTTAGCCACCCCACCATCCGCCAATGTTACATTACCTGTATACGTCTGGTTACCGGCGGTTGTGACATTGCCGCCAAGTGAGGCTGTACCACTGACATTTAACGTAGCCAAGCTGGTCGTGCCACCGACGGCACCGGCGAATACGACATTGGAAACGGCTCCAGAGCTACCGATATTCAGCGCGGCGTTGCCGTTGACGGTATTGTCGAATGTGATCAATTGCGCTGTGGTACCATTATTGGCGGTAAGGGTGGCGCTAGCGCCTATCAGCACCGCTCCGTCATAGATCTGCGCACCGCTGGTGGTGACGCTGTTATTAAGCGTAATGGCCCCCGTACTGACCGATTCCGCGGCAAGCGAATCAACATTCAAACCGCCACCAGAACCTAACGTGATAGATCCCTGCAGCGCATCAAGGACCAACTTGGCACCGGCCACAGGGCTCGTGCCACCGCCTGCCAATGAGATATTGCCATCGAGGGATTGAATCGTGTAGGTCCTTGTGTTTACGCTGCTACCAATAAATGCAGCCAGTATCGGCAAATCGGTATCACTGATCGAAGCCCCCTGGATCAGTGTCAGTTGCATTGGTGCCGCAGTTCCCGCCGTATCCGCCAACTTCAGATTGGTAAGAGCCGACAGACCCAACACCGCATTGTTGGCATCAGCGGAATAGCTCTGCGAATCCGCGTCAATGGCGATGGCTGACGGGATACTAATCGGACTGTTGCCCGCCGAGGAAATCATGGAAACCTTGTTGGCAGTAATGCTTCCATCAAGTGTAATATTTCCGCCAGTGTTGATTGTTAGACTATTTAAGTTGCCGGCTGTTCCTCCGATTGTCGTTGTGCCGACGCCGGTTTCGTCGACCGTTAAAGACTGGACTGAGGTGCCAGAAATCTGATGCGTTGCAATTCCGCTGAAGCTGTTATCCGTCAGGGTCAGGGCCGTGATCGTGTTGCCCAGCGTCACGGTACCGCCATAGCTCTGCCCGCCGGTGGTGCTGATGGCGGCAGTATTCATACCAGTTGCACCAGTGATGTTCAGTGCGGACACATTCGTGACAGGACCATTAAATATCGCATTTGTCAGTACGGCCCCGGTAGTTTTACCAATGGTCAAAGCGAAGCTGCCACCATCAATTGTTGTGCCAAACGTGACTGTGGCAGGCGTCCCGGCATTATTAGCCACCAGGCTGGTGGCAGCGCGAAGCGTAACGGTGCCGGTATAAGTCTGTCCGCCAGTTGTGGCAACATTGCCAGTGAGCGTGGTGCTTCCGCTGACATTTAATGCCGCTAAATTGGTCGCAGCGCCTACATTACCGCCAAAATAGGCGTTGGACGCCGATCCAAGGCTTCCAACGTTCAGCGTGCCAGATCCGTCCACCGTGCTGCCAAAGGTAATGGTCTGTACCACGGTTCCACTGTGGGCCGTGAGTGTTATGGGCGTTGCCCCAAGCGATACAGGACCCGCGTAATTTTGCGCCCCGGTTGTGGTGATATTCCCGTTAAGTATATAGGCACCAACGCCGGACCCTTCAAAAATGCCTAACGTACTGATAGCCCCTAAGTTAGCGCTGGAATTGAAATCCAGATTCAGCGTCTCTCCTCCGCCGATGAACGTTGCACCAGACCCCAAAGACGCGTTGAGCGTGGTACCCGAAAGCGTGATCGCTGTACTTCCCAACGCCACAGCACCGGAATAATTTTGCGGACCGGTGGTGGAAACATTGCCATAAAGTGTTGTCGCTCCGTTGACCGTCAAGGAAACCGGGGCGAGAGTTGCGCCAACAGCCTGATCAAACGTGGCGTGTTCCGGCACGGTTGAAGTGCCGATCGCAAGAGAATCAGCGGCCGTTCCGGCATTAAGTGTGGAATCAAACACAACATTCCCGCCGCTGGCCGCGGTATCGATGATGTTACCCCCATCGAGCGTTACGGCCGCCTGAAATGTTGTCGTGCCACTGGCCCCCACGAGCGTTTGCCCGGTGGCAAATGTAAAAGGCGTCGTGAAGTTAAGCGTGCCCACGCCCTTGAAAGAGCTAACAGATACCCCAGTAGCGGTGAAACCCAGATTTAATGTGCCGCCGCTCCCGGAAAACGCCGGACTGCCGTTCGCCGTAAGAGTCGTGCCGTTAAGAGTCAAAGTCCCAGAGCCCAGAGTAACCGTACCTCCAAAGACTTGCGCCGAGTTGGTGCTGCTGAGAATTGTGGTGCCTGACACGGTCGTGGCACCCTGAAAATCAAAGCCGTTGCCAGTCGTGGCGGATGCCGCCAAATCGCCCTGGACTGTTACCGCCGCAGTGTTGACGCTGGTCGCCCATGATGCCGCCGTGACGCCTCGGGTTGTTGGCCCCAGAATCTTGATCGGCAAGGAAAAAACAATATTATCTGCAGATGTTGCGCCGGCTAATGCGGTCAGATCGAGTGTGCCACCACTGGCCAGCAGCGACACCCCCTGCTGTATATCTCCTTGATAGCTGCCGGATGCCCCAACTGCCACTGTGTTCACACCGGAACCTGTAACCGCCGAAGGCGCGGTAACGGATGCATTAAGGTTAATTGTTGGCGACGAAAAAGTCGCCGGGCCGGAACTTCCTGTGATCGGTCCATTAACGGTAATCGAGTTACCGGTACCGCTGCCTGTGAAGGTCAATGCCCCGGCGGAACCAGGTGCGCCACCACCGCTGCTTCCGCCGGTGGTACTAGCACCCGCACTGGAATTTGGCGTCGACGAGCCGGCACTTGCAACCCCGCCGGAAACCCCTCCGCCATTGCCAGCACCGCCATTACCCGAACCGCCTCCGACAACCAGCGAGGCGGCAGTACCACTGATGCCTCCGCCGCCGCCCAGAGTGGCACCGGTGATTCCGCTTGTCGTGATAACATTCGCACCGGAAAGCGTCACATCAGCCGCTGTATGCACTCCCACCGCTCCGCCTCCAGCTCCTGAGCTGTTGAACGTGGATCCGGTGATTGCGATCGTACCGGTAGCTGAGTATATGGCGATGGCACCGGCACCGCCTACGCCTTGCGATGACGTATGGATGCTGACTCCCGTAAGTGAAATGCCACCAGCCCCTGTTGCATCAATTCCAACGCCGCCGCCGCCACCATCACTGGTGGCCCCATCGCTTCCACCACTGGTATTAATTGTGACGCCCGACACACTGATATTCCCCGACACCGAAGAAATCAGAATGCCACCGCCGGGGCCGCCAGTGCTGCCACTGGCCGAGCTGTTGCCGCCGGCTGCCGATAGATTTCCATCAACGGTTACGCCAGTACTACCTATTATTGTAATGGCTCCCGCGTTCCCACCGCCGGTCGCGGTGGTAGTATTGCCAGTGACATCAATTGAACCAGTCGATGAAACCACCGCGGTTCCGCTGGAATTTATACTTATAACTCCACCATTATTGGTTGTGGAACTGGTATCCGTTATTGTGCCCCCGGCGGTAATCACCGATGTGCTGCCTGCCGCATCAGCAGTGATATTAAAGCCTTGGCCATTGACAGCACCGAAGGTTAAATTGCCGGCACTGCTACCGGTACCGGTGCTTGAAAACGTTGTGCTGGCTCCCAGGGTCATCGGGCCGGTAAAGGCCTGTGAACTCACGGTCACCACCGTTCCGCCATTAATCGCGATGCCACCGCCACCATCAAAAGAGACATCGGAAAGTTCTTTTGAATTTCCAATCGGGCCGCTGGAGCTGATCGTTCCGCCCGTGTTAATCGATAGCGACGCCCCTCCCGAGGTCGTTGCGTTGACAGAACCACCCAAGACGATGCCGCCAGTTCCGGTGTCGTTCAATACGGTGTTGGTGGCAAGGGTCAAAGCATTGCTGTAAGTCTGTCCATTACCCGAGGTTGTTACTGATCCCCCGGGATTAAAAGTTATGGTTCCGCCGGTCACTGCGGTGCCAGCGGCGGCGTTGACACTTAGCGAAGATACACCACTACCCGAACTTGAGCCGATGGCGGCCGCGATCGTTACGCTGGAATTGTTCGCCGACTCACCGGCATTCAGTACAACATTGAACGCCGGTATCGTAGTACCGGTGGATGAGGACGTGATCGAGTTGTTAACTGTAATGCTGTTGGCGGCATCCAATGACAACGCCACGGTGGTCGAGACACTAAAATTGAAGATCGGCGCAATAGTCGCATTAACCATGATATTGCCTGTGCCGCCAGTACTGCCGTTGCTTGTGGTAATCGTGACATCGTCGCCTGCCTGCAAGGCGGCGTTGATCGTGCCGGTGTCCACCGTTCCCGCAGTTGTATAGCTGCCGGACGAAGCCGAAAGCGGCTCAAATGTCCCGTGCGCAGGCGTCGCACCGCTCCAGTATCCCGCCGTGGATGTTGATGCAGATGATGTGATGGTGATACTGGCCGGATCCAGCAGCCACTCACCCGCGCTGCCGCCTCCCGCACCAGCCGCTTGGATCACCGCCCCTGGACTTACCTGCAATACCTGTCCGGATGTATCCACCAGGCCGCCGTTGCCGTGAACAGTTGCCG
>JAJZKY010000475.1 GCA_021803885.1 Planctomycetota bacterium | reverse complement strand
GTTTCCGCTTTTGAAAATTCCGTCGTTTGCCGGCGGGTGGATCAAGGTCTTATGATTCAGGCCATGGACAAACCCCCGTATCATTCCATTCGCATGCGGCGGCTGCGGCGCGGCGATCTGCTGCGCGACCTGGTCGCCCAAACGACGCTTTCGCCGGCAAACTTGGTGATGCCGCTGTTTGTTCGCCGGGGAGAAAACATCCGGCGACCCATCGTGAGCATGCCGGGACAATATCAACTTTCTCCCGATCAGGCTCTGGAAGACCTGGCGGAAATGGCCGGCGGCGGTTTAAGGGCGTACCTACTCTTCGCCGTTGTGGACGACCGGGACAAGGACGAAGCCGGCAGTCACGCCCACGACCCGGACAACGCCGTGTGCACAACCCTTCGGCTGGCCCGCGCTGCGGGCATCAATATGCTGGCGATCACGGACCTGTGTTTTTGCGAGTATACCAGCCACGGGCACTGCGGCGTGTTGGCGGATCCATCGGGCCATCCCCAATCCATCCGCCGCAAAGCAAGAAGCAAGGGCGTACAGACCGGAAAATCGCCCGCGGCGTCCGCCGCACCGTTTCCTTGCGTGGATAATGATTCGACCCTTGAACACCTCGGGCGGCAGGCGGTGCTGCACGCCCGGGCGGGAGCCGACATCATTGCGCCGTCGGGAATGATGGATCACGCCACCGCCGCGGTTCGCCGCGCGCTCGACGCCGCCGGCTATCACGACCGGGCCATCCTGAGTTATGCCGTCAAATACGCCAGCGGCTTTTACGGACCATTCCGTGAGGCGGCCGAATCGCCGCCGCAGTTCGGCGACCGGCGCGATTATCAGATGGATTTCCGCCGCGGCGCCGCCGAAGCGGTGCGCGAAGCCATGCTGGACGTGCAAGAGGGTGCGGACATCGTAATGGTCAAACCCGGCCTGCCCTATCTGGATGTTCTTCGCCGCGTCGTCGATGCGGTTCCCGTCCCATGTGCGGCCTACCAGGTCAGCGGTGAATACGCAATGTTCAAAGCCGCCGCCAACGCCGGCTGGCTTGCCGAAAAGCCCTGCGTGCTGGAGGCGATGCACGCTTTCCGGCGGGCGGGAGCGAGCTTCATCATTACCTATTACGCCACACAAATCGCCCGCTGGCTGCGCGAGTTGTAGCCCCAAGGCTCAGGAAAACCATATCCGTTCTGCGTAAGGTCGATACCCTCACCGGTCAAGTTCCGTCAGAAAGTCCTGGTCGCGCATCCGGCCAAACGCCGCGAGCAACTCTTCGATGTGGCTGTCGGAATGGGTGGCCATCAGACTCAGGCGAAGCCTCGCAGAACGTGGCGCCACGCTGGGCGGACGGATCGCCGGCACAAAGATTCCGCGCGCGCGCAACCACTCGGCGGCCTGCAGTGCCGCCTGGGCTGAACCGAGGATCACCGGAATGATGGGGGACTGCGAATTACCACAACGATATCCCAGCGATTCCAGTGTGGACCGAACCCGTTGCGCCAGATCCATGACTCGCCGGCGGCGGGCCGGTTCGCGCCGCATGATTCGTAAGGCCGCCAATGCGGCGCTGCTGCATGCGGCCGGCGGAGCCGTGGTATAGATGAACCCGCGCGCGCGGTTAACCAGCGCCTCGATAGCCACGGCCGATCCACAGACAAAACCGCCCACAGAACCCAGGGCTTTGGAGAGCGTCCCGACGCTCAAGGCAATTTCCGCTTCGACCCGCTGCATGGCGGCGACGCCGCGCCCTTCCGGTCCCAGCACGCCGGTGGCGTGGGCTTCGTCGATAATCACCAACGCCTGGCCCCGCCGTCCCAGGGCGCATAAGTCGGTCAGGTCAGCCAGATCGCCATCCATGGAGAAGACCGTATCGGTAACCAGAAAATTCCGTCCGGAAGCGGCGGTGGGGGAGAACGGCGATCGGCGCTCCAGCACCGTCGCGGCGGGAACGGCCGTCCGGCGGGTACCCGGCGCCGCGCGGCCGGCGTGTGGCGGGCGCTGCAGAAACATGCCGGCCTTCTTGTAATTCCGGTGGGGAAACACCCGATGCGCGGCGCCGGATAAACGGGCGGCATCGAGCAGACTCGCGTGGTTAAGCTTATCCGAGATAATTCTGTCCGCGGCGCCGGCGAACGTGGAAAGCACCGCCAGGTTGGCGGTATAGCCGGAAGGAAACAACAGCGCCGCCTCGCTTCCTTTGAATTCAGCCAGCGCCTGCTCCAATTCCTGGTGCGCGGCCAGGGAACCGGCCACCAGGCGCGAGGCGCCGGCCCCGACACCCCACCGGTCCAGGGCGCTGCGGGCCGCGTCGATCACTTCGGCGTCGGCGGCCAGGCCGAGATAGTTATTTGTACAAAATTGTAGATATGTTCTTCCGTCGATTTCTAATACCGGCCCTTGGGCGCTTTGCACCACGGGCAGACGACGCCAGAGATGATCGCGCTTGCGGGCCGCCAGATCCGCGGCCAGCGCCGCCAGCCAATCGCGCGTGGCGCGCGGCGCCGGAACATTGCAATCTTCGTCGGGCATGCGGTGTTTCCATTCCCGGTCCGCGGCGCCGGCGGCAAGCATTCCGGTTAGAGCCTGTCTATGGAGATGGGTCCTCAGGACGCCGGGGCGCTAACGGATGGACCGGGAAGCGGCGGTACGTCCGTCTTCGCCCCCGGACGGGCCGGCAGGCTTACGCGCTCCGCCGGTTGCATCAATTCCACTTGGGGCCGGCCCTGGGCCTCCGACTCGGCGAACGGCTCGCCCAACTGGGTTTTGAGCAGCCTGCCCGGCTTGAACCGCACGCGGCGCTTGCCGGGAATATGTACATTGTCCAAAGTCCTGGGATTCTGCGCCACGCGCGGCGGCCGGCGGCGGCACTCGAACACGCCAAAATCACGGAATTCAAGCCGGTTACCCTTGACCAGTTCGGCGAGAATTTCGTCAAACAGACATTGCGCCACCCGCTTGACCTGGGTGTGGGGAAGATTAAGCCGATCCGCGATACGATCCACCAATTCTTTTTTTGTTATCGTTGCCATAGTTGCCCCTTTTCCTCTCTTGAACCGTCGCCCACTATTTCAGACTGGATTACCCGGGGCCGGCGGAACGATCTGTGCCTTGACGGCTCGCGCGGCCACCTCGTTAAGCAAGAGCGGCAGGTTTTCAAATGCCACACCATCAAGGCGAGCCTGCCGTGTTGTGTCGCCGGACGATCGGTACGCAATGGTCACCTCACCATGGCTGCGCCAATGGCTGTTGTCAATGCGGACAATGTCATTCCAGGGAATTTTCGGACCGCGCCCAAGCAGCAATCCCGATTCATCGGCGACAATCCGCCGCCGGCGAACCGCTATATACCAGGCAATCGCTCCCAAGAAAACTACCGCCAAAAGCATGACTATGCGGCGTTGGTTCTTAATGTCGATGACGGAATGCCAACCGGAAAAGTGCGAACGGTACACCAGTCGATCGAAGGACCGCCGTACCAGGGTCGAAGCCTGGAACCAGCCACCCTTCGGCCAACTTTTTAACTGTTTCCGATCCGCGGGACTTACATCCCGGGAATGAAGCATCTTCCGAACGAGAGCGTTATCCGCTTGGGGCCAGCCGTACCATCCGTCGTAGGCAAACCATGTCGCTGTCAGTAAAGCGAGCAGGGCGAAAACGAGCGGGCGGCGGCGTTCCCACTTGCCCAATCGCGCCGTGATGGCCATGAGGACCTCCCAACTTCCAAATATTGGACGCCCGGGCGCCTGCGGACTTTAGAATCCCGGCGGGCCGAACTCCTGCGTAAGCACGAATTCCCAGAACCACCACTTAAGCTGCTCGGAAAACCGCCTGCGTCCGACGGGGTGCGTGGGGATTCGTGGAACCAGTTCCGGGTGCGCCAGACCCCATTGAATAAAGCGACCGGTCTCCTCGATCATCCGTTGCTGCAACTGCTCATATGTCTCCGCCGACTCGTAAGCTCTGATCTCCAGCCGTAGCACGAAAGCGCCTTTCACGTGTATGTTTAAGGCGGATTATATAAGACACCCCGCCGGCAAAGCAAATTTTTTCCGCGCTGGACGGAACCGCTCAACCCGTGGGATGCGCCGCGTCATATTTCCGGGCTGGTAGAAAATCGGAAAAGTCCGTCCGGCTGGTCTTGATATGGATCAGCCAGCCCTTTCCGTATGGATCCTGGTTTACCAGCGATGGATCTTTTTTTACAGCCTCGTTCACCCGCGACACTTCACCGTCCAGAGGCGCATAAAGCTCGCTGGTTGCCTTGACCGATTCGATTTCACCAAAGGTTTTGCCGGCGGCGAGCTTCGCGCCCGGGCCGGGCAATTCCACATACGTAACATCGGTAAGCTCTTCCACTGCGAACCGGGTGATTCCGACGAGAATGCCGTCGCCTTCGGGCTTGAGCCATTCGTGCGTATGAGTATAAAAACGATCTTCGGGAGACATCATGCGGCTGGCCCCTTCCATGACTTTTCGATATCCCGATCCCGCACGAGCGACGGGCGGCGCGGCATCAAAATCTTCCGCTTATAAATCCCATCCGGACGTTCCCGTGTCAAGCCCGCCGCGGCGTGAATAATTGTTTTGAACCTGTGACGGATTCCGCCCGGTAAGCGATAATACGTAAGTGACGCACGCCGTGGGTGATTTTGCATCGCCCT
>JAJZKY010000474.1 GCA_021803885.1 Planctomycetota bacterium | reverse complement strand
TGTAAACGGAAGCATCCGCCAGCGGAAGATCGATCTTCAATTCAAACTTACACCCGCCAAGGACATTACCGCGACGGTACTGAATCCGGACGGCGCGCCTGCGGTTGGCGCCAAGGCGATTTTGGTTCCGGCGGGACAATCCTCCCAAATAGGTGCGCACGAAGACCTCGCGTCAATCGCAGGATATCCGCACCAGACGATTGATCGCCGGGGCAGGCTGGATTTTGCGCCACACAGCGGCGGCTACCAGATTGCGGTCTGGGATCGGGCCGGTTATGCGATCTGGCCAAACGATCGTCCTCCCACCAAGAACAATCTGTTACAACTCCAGCGTTGGGGGGAGCATTCACGGCCGGCTGTTGTTTGGTACGAAGCCCGCGCCGGGACAGAAGATAGAGGCTTGGACACAGATACCCCTGGCTCCGAGGATCACCCAAGGCATTAGCTGGAATGTCACGACACGCACGAATTCCGCGGGTGAATTTCTTATCAAGCGGTGCCCGGCTGGAAAGGTTCAGGTTGGGATGCAGGTTAGGATGTTCACGAATTCCACGTCGTCGCTGGGCCGTTTGGTGGTGGTGCAAGCCGGAAAAACCACGCGCGTGGTACTTGGCGGCATGGGGCGATGCGTAGAGGGGCGAGTGAGTATTCCACCCGCGTTTGCGCGGAGCAGTGATTGGAAATTTGAGATCGGCAGCGCAGGCACCAAGAGGCCGTCTTTTCTTTCTCTGATGCCGAAAAATATCCGCCGGGGCTATGAGGCCGCCAAAACCAAATGGCTCAGGTCGTTCTTGGCGTCACCGGCGGGCAAGGCGTGGATGGCCGGAGATCGCAAATGGATGCGAACTAAAATGCACGACTACAGCTTCACGGTCCAGCCCGATGGCCGCTTCACCATTCCCGATGTCCTGCCGGGGACTTATGTGATTGGGATCAACGCCGTCAACCCCGCCGCCATCACTTACCACACATTCCGGCAAAAGACGGCGACCGGCTACCGAACGTACCAAGAGCAGACGGAGGAAACGGTCGGCGTCGCGAAAGGCACTTTCACCGTAGGGCCGATTCCCGGCGGCGTCACCAACGTGTCGCTCAAACTTCCGCCGTTGAAATTGGAGATGATCAAACCCGCTAAATCAAACAACAATCCTCCGTAGTTCCCCTCCGCCCAGCGGCTTTAAGTTCACGCCCTTGCCCCAGATGGCGCGAACGGTCCGCAGGTAGAAAAGATAATTCTCCAGCGGAACATCCGGCGGGACACGGTGATCGCAAAAACCGATGTAACCGCCTTCTTCGACCAGCGGGGCCAGACGCCGAACCTCGGCCTCAATTTCGCGGTGGGAACGGGCGAGGATGTGTTTGTCAAAGCCGCCCATCAGGAGCAGATCTTTGCCGTATTTTCGGCGATAGGCGACCGGATCGGCGCCCCAGGTTCCGACTTCAATGGGAAACATGCAGTTGACGCCGGCCGCGAGCCAGAGCGGGATCAACTCGTCAATGCGGCCGTCGCAATCCACCCAGATCACATCGCAGCCGTGGCGGCGAAGCTGTTCGGTGATCCGACGATAGTGCGGCACGAGGAAGCGCTGGAAATGTTCGGGGGCCAAAAGCGGGCCGCTGTTGTAACACATGTCCTCCCACATTCCACAGGCGTCAAAACGCGCGCCCTGGAGCAGAGCGCGACGATGCGTTTCGACAATCAGATCGGCCAGAGTGGCGACCATCTCTTCGAACAGCGCCGGATCGTCATAGACCAGGTAAGAGAGATTCTCCATGCCCATCCAGTCGCGCAGCCAGCCGTAGAGGCTGCCGCCGTTGACGGTGCGGAGGCGGGGGTAATCGGGATCATTCCAAATCGCCCGCGCCTGGTCCCAGTCGGGATAACGGGCGGGGTGATCGTAATTGGTAAGTCGCGGCAGATAGTGTTCGCGCCAACTGGCGCGGTCCACCAGCAGGTGCCCCACGTGCTGGGGAATGGAGCCGGCGTATTTGTGGCGCAGCACGCGTACGCCATCGCCCTGCTGGACCACTTCCTGATCGCCGCGATCTTCCAGCACGTATTGCTCGAAACCGGGATACAGACCGCAACCGACCTGCGGGCCGCCGCTGTAATAATGGTCCATCCCAAAAAAGACATCGGTGGCGGTGGTGTCATGTCCCCCGCCGACCCAGGCCGGCAAACCCTGGGCGATCCACGCGTCGATCGTTTCACCCCAAAAGCCGAAATCACAGATGGGCGCCCGGTCGCGCGGCTGGTAGTGCATGGTGGCGATAAAACGCCGGCGATCGTTCATACGCTGACTCCTGGTAATACCATGATGGGAATGAAAAAAAACATCCAATAAATAATAGACATATCCATTTTTTCTTACGAGTGTACGCCCACGGGCGCCGGCGGCCCCGCCGCGGCCGGAGGAACCGCCGGCGGGCATCGCCAATCTTCCGGCCGGAATACCTCGCCGCAGCGAACAAGCAGGCGAACCTGCCGGAGAAAATCGATGTTTTCAAAGGGGGAGCCGGCCAAAGCGACGCAATCGACCGCGTTACCGGGCGCGATATTCGCCGGCGCCATCCCCCACAATTTACGCGGCGCCGCGGTGGCCGCGGCCAACACCTTCTCCAGCGGCAGGCCGGCCCTTAAAAGAAAGAACAGTTCGTCGATCAGGCCTGTTCCGTGCGGCACGCCGCAACTGCCGGCATCCGAGCCGGCGAGGACGGGAACACCCCAGGCGTCGGCCTGGGCCACCATCTCAAAATGCTGCTGGAGAATCGCGTCCAGGCGTTCGAGGGTCCGGGCGTTCCAGCCGGCGAGTTCGGGGTGCGCCAACTGGAAATAGACCGGAGCGAAGGTGGGAACCCAGGCGATCCGCTTTTGGGCCATCGCCTTGAGAATCTCGCGCGACATGAAGAAACCATGTTCGATCGAATCGATCCCCGCCGCAACGGCGATTTGCAGACCCTCCTGACCGCTGCAATGGGCATAAGTGCGCAGATTCAGGTCCCGGGCGCTCTGGACGATCAGGCGGGTTTGCGCCAGATCAAACTGCACGTCCCCTTTCATCTTTCCGTGGGCAAAGTCGATGATGCCGGTGAGCAGGACCTTCAGATCATCGGCGGTGGCGGCAATCTTCCGGATCGTCGGCGCGATGTCGTCCGGGCCGTTGACTTCCACCGCCATGAAGCCGCCATAGCGACCGGCTTTGCGAATCGCTCGCCCCGGACTGCGCAGCGTGGGCGCCCGGCCGGTCCACCGGTGCAACTCCCGCTTGATGTGCGTGTTGACGCCGTAGAGATCGCCGGCATCCCGGATCAGCGTGACGCCCGCCGCCAGATCAGCCTGGAGACTTTTCCAGCCGACTTGCAGCATCTCGGGAAAAGGGGCATGGAGATACTTTTTACGGACCTGCGGATCGAGCCGGGCTCCATCCAGAAACAGATGGCAATGCGCCTCCGTAAGCCCCGGCATCACGAATGGCGCAACAATCAAATCGCCGGCGGAATTTGGCGTTGCGTTGGATGAGCCTGGATCGCCGGGTAGAATTTCCCCGATCACGCCGTCGATTATGCGGATTGTATAAGGCCCGCCGGCATGATAACGCTCGCCATCAAAGTAGCTCTCGACCACCAGGACCGGCGAATTCATGACTCGTCCTTTCGGTAAAGCCGCCGAAGACGCTCCAAGGCGTCAATCCCCTCGAGTTGGATGGTTTCACAGAAGCCCTGGAATACGAAATCGTCAGCCGGAAGTATGTGGTAAGCCCGGCCGGGAGTACCCAGGATGGTGTCCAAACCATAAGGCATGGCCAGGGTCAGGAACGCCGATTCAATCTGGATGCTCAGCCGGCTTCCATCCAGCGCGACTTTGGGCAACATAATGCCCAGGTTCGAGAGGCCCACCAGCAAATGGACGCCCCGCAGCTCCGCGGCGCCGCCCAACAAACGGATGGCATCCACGGCTTTTCGGATCAGACCGTCGGTATCGGTGGCGATGGGATGGAGCGAAACATCGACGAACAGATCGTCCGGCGCGAGTCCCAAGCCGTTGGCGAGGAGGCGCTCCATCATACGACGCGCCGTTTGGACTATTTCCAGGGAAGTTTCATTGGCTGTCTTCCGTCCGCCTTCCATCCGTTCGGAGGCCATCAGCACCACCTTCGCCGGCTGAATCTTGAGAACATCCCGCATGTCCCAACGGAGTTCGGAGATGGAATTGACAATGGGTTTTCGGCCGCAGGCCTTCGTGGCATCGTAAGTTCGCAGGCATATCTCCTGCACCGACGCCTGCGGGCAGTCAAAGGAAAGCGGCACATTGACAACCGCCTGCACCGCGCGGATTACTTCCACCAGAAACGCCGTGTCCCGCTGCGCCTTTTCGCCGACGTTGATGGTCAGGTATTCGCAGCCTTTCTCCACCTGCCCGCGCGCCAGCGCCTGCAAGCCGGGAATATCCCGTCGATCCAGCAGGTCTTTGGACAGGGCAAAGCCGGGGTTGATTCGTTCACCAATAATCGTCAGATTCGCCGGGCGCATGGGTTCCTTTCACTGTGAACATTCCAAGAACCTATCCCGATATAGGGCACGCAGACGTGCCTTCAGGATATCAAGGATGACCAAACCAAAGAGCAAACGCAAGATGCCGTACCAGGATAAGT
>JAJZKY010000473.1 GCA_021803885.1 Planctomycetota bacterium | reverse complement strand
CGCTGGTCGTGGCTTATGCGTTGGCCGGAACGGTGGATATTGACCTTAACCATGATCCGATTGGCACGGATAAATCCGGCCAGGCGGTATACCTGCGCGATATTTGGCCCAGTCAGAATGAAATTGCCGATACCGTCGCCAAATCCGTTTTAAGCTCCCAATTCAAGCAGGGATATGCCAATGTATTTGCCGGTTCCGAAGAATGGAAGCAGATCAATACCAGCACCGGTGATCAGTTTGAATGGGACGAAAATAGCACGTACATTCAGGAGCCGCCATTTTTTGTCGGCCTCAAACCGGTGGTGGAACCCATCCAGCCGATAAAAGCCGCGCGCTGTCTGGCCTTCCTGGGTGATTCCATTACCACGGATCACATCAGCCCGGCCGGTTCAATCAAGAAGTCCAGTCCGGCCGGCAAATTCCTGCTGGACCATGGCGTGGCTCCGGAGATGTTTAACAGTTATGGCGCGCGCCGGGGCAATGACCGCGTGATGACCCGCGGCACATTTGCCAATATCCGCGTGAAAAACAAACTGGCACCCGGAACCGAAGGCGGCGTTACCACCGATTTTCTCGATGGCCAGGTCAAATCCATTTTTGATGCCAGCACCCATTACAAGCAGGCCGGTGTTCCGCTGATTGTTCTGGCGGGTAAAGATTATGGCATGGGTTCCAGCCGTGATTGGGCGGCCAAGGGCACATTCCTTCTCGGCGCGCGGGCGGTCATTGCGGAATCATTTGAGCGCATTCACCGCAGCAACCTCGTGGGCATGGGTGTGCTTCCGCTGACATTCAAGAAAGGCCAGACTGCGGTAAGCCTGGGCCTGACCGGTAAGGAAACCTTTGAAATTCAGCTTACCGATGATCTGACACCGCGCCAGGATGTGCCCGTTATCGCCATTCAAGCCGATGGTAAAAAAGTGGAGTTCACCACCACCTGCCGCATTGACACGCCCGTGGAAGTGGAATATTTCCGCAACGGCGGCATCTTGCATACCGTGCTGCGCAGAATGGCGAAGTAACAGCGCATCAACCGCAATGCGAGAGGCAAATTGTCATAGGTAGGCCCAAGACACGGTTGGCCAGCCGGAAGTCGTTTTAACCGCCGAGATAAAGATCAAGCCGTCGCAGAATACTTGCGCCAATATCTTCATGCTTTTCCGAGGGAGATTGGTATGAAAAGCGATAAGCCCGACAATCTGATTTTCAGCGGGATTTTCCGTGATACGCAAAAGGGCACCTTCGGCTCGCGTTACATGATGAAGAATTTAACGTAAAATTAAATTCATGGATAACGGATTTACGAAAACGCACGACAGAGGTGTTGTCAATACGGTATAAGAGTCATCAGTATGGCAAAAGTCACGATAAAGCCGGATGTGCTGCAATGGGCGTTGGTGCGGTCTGGTGATTCTGCGGCACTTGAGCAAAAGTTCCCGAAGCTGTCTGATTGGCTGGCCGGACGGGTTAGGCCGTCGCTGAAGCAGGTGGAAAAATTTGCACGAGCCGCGCGGGTGCCGGTGGGGTTTTTATTCCTTAATGCGCCTCCGGAAGAACATCTGCCGATTGCGGATTTACGAACATTTGAGGGGCATGGCGTGCAGCAACCCAGCCCGGATTTACTGGACACCATTTATCTCTGCCAACGCCGGCAGGCATGGTACCGGGAATATGCTGAAGAAACCGGAGAAGAACCACGGGAATTTATCAGATCGCTGACATTGCGGATGCCTCCCGAAAAGGCGGCTGCCCAAATCGGGAAAGTGTTGAGTTTTGATATTGCCGACCGTAAAACATGCGCGACCTGGAGTGATGCCCTGCGATTATTCGTGGAGAAGGCCGAGAATTCCGGCGTTCTGGTAATGGTCAGCGGTGTTGTGGGAAGTAACAATACGCGCAAGCTTGATCCGCGGGAATTTCGAGGCTTTGCGCTGGCGGACCAGCTTGCGCCACTGGTGTTCATCAACGGGGCCGATACCAAAGCGGCCCAGATGTTCACACTCGCCCATGAATTAGCCCACCTGTGGTTGGGGGAATCCGCAGTCTCAAATATCAGCTTAACGGCGTCAACAGACCAGAACATCGAGGTTTGGTGCAACCGAGTTGCCGCGGAGTTGCTCGTGCCGCTGGCCGACCTGAACCGGGAACTTGCCCGTGCCCGTCAGATACTCTCGGAATTGCCCGAGCTTGCCCGGTCATTCAAAGTAAGCACGTTGGTCATCCTCAGGCGCCTTCAGGATGCGGGGCGTATCAATCAGCAGCAATTTCAGGCCTCCTATAACGCCGAAGTTGCGCGACTGGTGGGGTTGCGGCGATCAGGCGGTGGCGATTTTTATCTAACGCAGTCGGCACGAATAAGCCGACGGTTCGCACGAGCTGTTGTAACCAGCACCCTCGAAGGCCAAACGCTTTATCGCGACGCATTTCAGATGCTGGGAATTAAGCGCGAGCATACCTTTCAGGAATTTGGAGCTATGCTGGAGGTCTCCGGCTGATGGCTTATCTTCTGGACGCCAACATCTTCATCCAAGCCAAGAATCTCCATTATGGGATGGATTTTTGCCCGGCATTTTGGGATTGGCTGGTGGAAACAAATCAGGCCGGGAAACTCCATAGTATCGAAAAAATCGGAGACGAATTGGCAGTATGGGCCGGCCAGCGCGATAACGAATTCTTCCTGCCCCCCGATGATGCCACGATCCCCGCGCTGGCCGCAACGGCGGAGTGGGTGCGCCAATAAAATTATCGGCCGGCCGCAATCAGCACTTTCCTGCAGGATGCGGATTATTATCTGGTAGCCTTTGCGCTGGCCCACGGGCACGTGGTGGTGACGCACGAGATCGCCAGCGACAGCGTCAACAGGGTAAAAATTCCAACCGTCTGCATCGGCCTGAAAATCAAATGCATCAGCCCCTACCAGATGTTAAGAAATGAAGGGGCCAAGTTCGTGCTCGCACGCAGCTTGTAATGACAGCATCGCGCCTAAATCCAATATACATGTAACATACCGTGAGATGCTCATGACAGAAAACGGTAATGTTGACGTACAATTCCCTTATGGCTAATGGTAAGCCCAAACTCGAACTCAGCTGGATTGGCCTGCCGAGCTGGAGCCTGCATAACCATGGCCTGGTGCGGCTCGCAACGGTGGCATCTTGCATACCGTGCTGCGCAGAATGGCGAAGTAATAGCAACCGTTCACGGCCACCTCCGTCAGCCAGATGGAGCTATGGTGGTCTTTGCGCGGAAATATTGGCATGGAAAACGGCGAACCTCATTGGCTCACGAGCGCAGAGAATTAAAATGCCCACAAGCGTGGATGACGACAAACTATCAGCTTATTCAGACACCAAGTTGGCACGATAGCGGCCGATTTCCAGGCCATGTGGGAGATGGTAATAAACTTAAAGCAGTTGTGTTATTCGCCCGTTTGCAAAAGTCTTCTTCATAACTAACTTCGGCCGCTCCCCGCACTATTATTCTCTGTAGCTGTTGCCGCCGCCGGCGGATTGATCACTTCTGCCGCAGTCGCCCGCGCGATTACTTCATTGAGTAGCGGCGGAAGATTTTCATAAATGACAGCATCCAGAACTGCGTGTTGTACCCGCCCCGCGGCATTGACATATTCCAAAATAACCAGCCCGGCCTTGGGCCAGCGCCGATTGTCAATCATTTTGATCGCGTTATATGGCACCATTCGTCCATTGGACAGCCACAAACCCTGATCATCAGCCATGATCCGTTTGAATCGGACCCACAGAAACCATACCAGTCCCGCCACCGCCACCAGCCCCAGTCCCAGCACAATCCAGCGTTGATTATGAATATCTGTTACCGTATGCCACCCTGGAATATTGTTGATGTGGACCAGATGATCAAATTTCAGCCGCTGGGCATTGGTGGCGTGCCGCCAACCGGGCCAGGCGCGAGCAATCAATTTATCCTTCCCGGTCACACGATGTGATAACAGCATTTGCTGGACTACGGTATCATCATGATCCGGCCAACCGTACCAGCCATCCCATGCAAACCAGGCCGCAAAGACGAAACATAAGAACGCCAGCACCAAAGGCCGGCGCCGTTCCCACGCCGCGGGTTGAGAGATTATCTGCATTGAAAACAACTCCGGAAAATACGTACCTTGGTTACGAATCGCCAATCCGAAATAGAATTCTGCTCCCGCACTGGAGAGCCATGATTCCATACCGCACCGCCCAGAGAACCGGCCATGAAGTTCTTTTTTGCGGTACCGGTCAATATCATCGCGTATACCCTGCACGATGATATTAAATTGACATTATTATAATAAGCGATGATGGGACATTAGTCCAAAATCATTCTGCACCATGTTCTTCAAAACGTGTGGTTATATCAGGGGCAGAGGCAAGATGTTCGCTGTCAGCAAGCCGGCCAGTGCCGCCGTGTTTATTCTGGTCAATCCGGGCGGCCAGGCCAGGGGTGGCTGTGTGCGTGGTTAACAGCCGTGTGTGCAGCATGCCGCTTATTATTTCCATGTGCGGAAAGAAAATCTGTGCGGACTACGGCGAATAACAGCACCATCAGCAGTCCGGTGATTCCTATTACATTGCATAAGGCCTTGAGTTTTCGACCGCGACCGTCGGATTGCACTGGAGCATGAACCAGGCAAAGAT
>JAJZKY010000472.1 GCA_021803885.1 Planctomycetota bacterium | reverse complement strand
TGGTTCGCCCAACTCATTTCTCACTACCGATCCGGTCGGGCCGTGCACAGCGGACCTCACCACGAATCCCACGATTGTAACCACCACGGCGTACAACACGCGCACTCGCTACTGGAATTGCGTGGAATACTCGTCCGGTAATTACATCTGGGCACCTGTCCTGACTACGGGGAGCATTACCCCTGCAGCCACGTCCGCAGCGATTCAGACTTCCGCTCAAACATTTACAGTGAAGGGTCTGGTCACAGGAGAGCCCATTAATGTGGTTAGCGCTCCGGCTCCCACGTCCTTGTGCCCTCTGACTGGGGCCTCGGTAACGGCGGCTAACACCGTGTCGCTGTATTTCACCACATTAACGGCGGCGGCTTGTACGCCTGCATCGGGAACCTATCTGTTCCAGGTAAGCCGGTTCGATCCGTAATCCTTAACCAGAGCGGGGAATGCTCGGAAAGGTTCCCCGCATAGAAAAGAGGGATTCAATGGAAGATATTCACGGCATTGCTCAAAAAGGGGAAAATGCACCCAAGCACGCGTTCCCATCGGACCAGTATGTGTACCGCGATTTTCCTCGGATGGTGTACTCTCGGGGGGGAGTGAAAGTAGTCCACACCGCAGACGACCTGGCAAAAGCGGTGGCGGAAGGTTTTTCGCTTGCGCCTGTGATGAGGGAAGAACCAGCTCTTGCGGAAGAGGCTTCCATCCACGAAGAGGCTAAGAAACAGGAGTAGCTGAGATGTCGTTCTCAGAGCCTTCCATCTATCGGCCTTCAAACCTCACAGAGAAGCAGAAGCGGGAGCAACTCGCCATCTGCTATGGAGTAGAGATGAACCCCAAGGAACTTACGGCCCAGGAAGCCGAGCAACTGCGGACTCTTCTGGCTCGTTACGACGGCCAGAGAAAGCCCATCACGGTCACCAATCTTAACGATCCGCCCAAGACTCCTTATCATTTTCAGAAGTTCCCCATGATGGTTTACGACCACGAGGCAAGTTTCCCCGCACATGACGAGACGCGCACAGCTATTGTGGGGAGTTCGGTCTTGGAAGAGACCTACCATGTTCGGGCGCATGTTGCGAGCCGGGTGGTTCACACGGAGGCTCAGCTAAAAGAGGCTCTGGCAGAGGGATGGAGGGAGACTCCCCCGCCATTCCGGGAACTTCCTCCGGAAACTCTATCGGATGCGGCTCTCGCGGAAGCGGATCAACTGAACGCCATTGCGAAGCAACCGCGGCGGCAACGCGGATAAGGAACTACCATGCCTACCGCCCAGACGCTCATACAGGGGGCATTGCAGGAAATAAACGCGATCGCCCTCAATGAGCAGCCAAATGCCTCGGACGCATCCTTTGGCCTGGCAAAGCTCAATGATTTGGTTGACGAATGGGCTGCAAGACGGGTGTACATCTACGATCTGGGTGTCCCCACCTTCACGCTGGTTCCTGGGCTCAACCCTCACACCATCGGCCCGATGGCCGTAATCACCAAAACCTCTCTTACCAACAATGTCGCCCTTTACACCGCCGCGAACAACTTCTCCAACGGCCAACAGGTTACCGTGAGCGGGACGACGAATGGAGGGGGAGCGTTAAATATTACCGGCTACGCGCAAAGCGTTACCTCAACATCATTCAGCATTCCCCTGATTTCGGCCAACATAGCTTCAGCCGCCGATACGGGGCAAGGCGTCTTGGCGGGAAGCCCTGTTCCTACCTTCCCCTCCCCATTGATGGGACAGAGGCCCCAGCGGGTGGAGCAAGCCACACTGGTACTGACAAATGTGGCGCCGGTGGTCGATGTGCCTATCAACATCCGCGATTCGCACTGGTGGATGAACGTGCGCGTTAAGGACCTTCAGACGGACATTCCTACTGATCTTTGGTATGATCCAGACTTTCCCAATGGGTCGATTTACCTCTGGCCGGTGCCAAACTACAGCTATCAGATCAGGCTGAAGATTTGGGGGATCGTCCCGAAGTTTCCCTCGTTGTCTACGGTCTTTCACCTCCCGCCGGGTTATGAAAAGGCGCTCAAGATTTCTCTCGCGCGAGATATGGTGGGAGCCTTTCAAGGTACTTGGACTCCCCAGCAGGAAAGCATGTGGCTACGCGTTACCAAAGCGGTTCAAGCTAACAACATGGCGGCCCCAAGGGGAGAAACAGGCGACGTTGGAATGCCTGGGATGGATCGTTGGGGCGATTACAACTACTTCTCCGGAATGCCGAGTAACAGCTAATGAGATTTGGATTCTGTTACGGAACATACACGAGCCAGAGCCTCAACGCGGATTGTCAGCGGTGCATGAACTTCTATCCCGAGACTGTAGAAAGCGGCATGGGAAAAGGACCACTGGCTCTCTATCCCACTCCCGGCCTAACTCTGTTTGCGACTACCGCAGCTCCTGTTCGCGGCGGAATCGACATCAACGGGAGGGCATTTTTTGCCGGTGGCTCCTATCTCTGGGAAGTGATGGCTGATGGAACGGCTGTGAACCGGGGAAACATTGGCAATGACGGCAATCCGGTGAGCATGGCGACAAACGGAACCGCGGGGAATCAAGTAGCCCTCGTTTCGGCCGGCAATCTCTATGTATTTGACCTGAAAGCTGATACTTTGACGGGGGCCATCCAAGGTCTGCAAGGGATTCCTCTTCAAATCCTGTTTTGCGACGGCTATGGAGTTCTGCCGCTCAAAAATACCAACAAGTTTCAGCTCTCTAATCTCGAAGACTTTACTACCTGGAATCCCATCAGTGTTCAGCAGGTTGAAGTGTTCCCAGAAAATATTGGAGGCATCGTCCAGGCATTCCGCCAGCTCTGGATTTACGGGGAAAACGGCCATTGCCAGGTCTACTACAACTCCGGCGCCAATGCTTATACACCTTTCGATGTGATTTCAGGCGCGTTCATGGAAGAAGGGTTGCACGCTCCGAACTCTTTGGCGGTGGCCGATAATGCTCCTTTCTGGCTCGGGTCGTATGTGACTGGAGGGCCGATTGCATGGCGCGCCAATGGTTACACGCCGAGTCGCATCTCGAATTTTGCCGTCGAGACCGCGTGGGGCACCTATCCAACGCAAGGGCGCGATGCTATTGGGTTCGCCTATGTCGATCAAGGCCATACATTTTATGTTCTCCGGTTCCCCTCGGCGAATAATGGAAACGGGGCTACCTGGGTCTATGATGTGGCAACGCAGCAGTGGCATGAGCGCGGATATTGGAACGAAGAAATGGGCGTCTGGCAGGCGGCTTTGGCTGGCTGCCACGTCTATGCCTTTAATCAGCATCTCGCCGGCGACTGGCAGAGTGGCAATATCTACGTGATGTCCGTTTATACCTATACGGATAATGGGCATCCCATCAAGCGATTCCGGCGCGCCCCTCATATCTCGACGGAACAGGCCAGAATCTTTCACGACTTCATGCAGATTGACCTTAATGTCGGAGATGGTCCCCAGCCTCCACTGTTGGATGGTGCTGGAAACCCCCGAGGGCCACAGGTCATGCTCCGCTGGTCCGACGACGGAGCGCAAACGTGGTCTAACGAGTATTGGGCGACAGCGGGACAAGCGGGGCACTATCGCACCCGGGTTTACTGGAACCGGCTCGGCCGCGCACGTGACCGGGTTTATGAAATGTCCGTGAGCGATCCGGTTCCGTGGCGCGTGATTGATGCTTACCTGAAGGGGCGCCCTGGATTCAACTATCCGGAGCCTTTGCTCCAGAAGTACTTCGCGGGGATGGAATGAGTGCGAACAATTTAGTTGCGGCGTTCCAAGCCAACGTGAAGTACACGGACCCTACTACGCCTCACGGCTTCAGCCAGTTCGGATTTTTGCAGTTCAACAATCTGGTGGCTGCGCATAATTCTGTGGGGCAAGTATTTGCGGGAACCCATGCGGAGCGGCTGGCAAGCTATCCTGCGGCAAAGTATTCAGATGGCACCCTATTTTATGAGACCGATCGCTTTGTCCTCTATGTTGATGTATCTGGAGTCTGGAACTATGCGGCTGGAACGAGCCGAAGCATGCAGAATGCCCTCCCCGCTGACCTAGGGGCTGCGGATATTGGGTTCCTGACGTGGGTGACAGATTATCAACATCTTCTATGGTGGGCTGGCCAAGGATGGGGATGGGGACCGGGAGAATCTGGGTCCGGAATGGTGGAATCATTCGCGGTGGCTCCGGGAAGTGGTTGGACGATCTGCGATGGCTCCGAAGCTACCATTTTGCAGGCAGACGGAACGACATTGGCTATAAACACGCCACGCATCGGAAATGCTGGAGCCTTCGGTAGTCTCGTGGCATACTTCAGGATATGAGGGCTATGAAAAAGCTGATTTTATGGTTGTTGATCGTTACTCCGCTGGCCGCGCAGGTTGCCGTCGCTCCCTATCGCAGTCCGCGGGTGACTTTCACCGATCCCAATGGATACCCCTTAGCTAACGGCTGCGTGTTTTTTTATGCTGCCGGGACCAGCACTCCGCAGGCGACCTACACGGATTCCACCGGGACAACGCCCAATCCTAATCCGGTTATCCTAGACTCCACCGGCTCGGCAACGATCTGGTTAGGGCCGCAACTCTACAAAATCGTGGCATGGAGCAACGGAGGAACCAACTGCGCTTCGGGAGTCCAGCAGTGGTCCGAAGATAATGTTCCGGGGAAT
>JAJZKY010000471.1 GCA_021803885.1 Planctomycetota bacterium | reverse complement strand
CAAACGAATGAGGTCCATAGGCTTTTTTCGGGCCGAAGTAAATCGGGTACTATACGGCTCACACCTAGGCAAAGGCAAAGAGCGGGCGGGTTTGGCCCGATCGGCGGCGGGTGCCACGCCGGAGTCCGACACAGCCGAGGCCGATCGGCACGGTGGGCCCAGGGATTCGGTGGGCCGGATACCCCGGGGGCCCTCTCTATCCAAGACCCAAGGGGGTGGCATAAACTGAAGGCCTTTGTAGAGGCGCGGGGGCGGGCCATAAGGGCCTTGCGTCCCGCTAGCGGGTTCTTCGAGGCCCGTTTTTCATCCTGAGGGAGACGTTCATGGCGCGTGGTATCAACAAGGTCATCTTGGTAGGCAATCTCGGCAAGGACCCGGAGATCCGCTATGTGCCGAACGGCGGCGCCGTGGCCAATCTGAATATCGCCACCTCCGAGTCCTGGAAGGACAAGACCACCGGCGAGAAGCAGGAGCGGACCGAGTGGCACCGGGTCGTATTTTTCGGGAAGCTCGCGGAAATCGCGAGCGAATACCTAAAGAAGGGGGCGCAGATCTACGTCGAGGGGCGTCTCCAGACGCGCAAGTGGCAGGACAAGTCCGGACAGGACCGTTACACGACCGAGATTGTAGGTAGCGAGCTCCAGATGCTGGGTGGTCGTGGCGGCGCGGGCGGAGGCGAGGGGCCGCCCGCAGACCTGCCCTACGAGTCGTCCGCGTCCGGTCCGGCTACGCGATCGACTCAACCGTCGGCACCGGCCCCTGGGGGGGGGAGAGGACTTCGACGACGACATTCCCTTCTAGAATCTACCTACTGGCTTTATGTAAATAAACCCCGGTGAACGCTAATGTTTGCCGGGGTTTTTCTTTATTTACACCGTCGCCTGGTTCTGCTCGCGGCCTTCTTCTTTCAATTGCGGGGTATTGGCCTGCCGCTTTTTATTTTGTGAATTTGCGTACTAAGTCTCGCCGCGCGCGATACGTCGGGAAGCCGGCGCATCACGCAGTTCCTGCTTAAGCCTGTGGGACACGGGACACGCTACAAGGCCGATCTGCAGGATCTGCTGGGCCTCGATGAACGCCTATTTGCCGAGCTGCTCGCCTTGATGCAAGTCCTTCATACCCGCCATCAGCAGATCGATTGCCTCGTCATCTACCACCAGCTGCTTCCCGTCATTCGCATGTGGGGAGCCCCTCCCACCTCTTGAGGATGTCCCGCGTTGTTCAAACACCCGGTATTCCCCAGTGCTGCGCGGGACGCGCCCTATCGTCCCGCCTCGAATAGCTCGCGACCGACGCCCTCGATTACATCGGGGCGTAACACCATCACCAAGTATCTCCATAACGGGGTGGAGGAGCGCTAGGGTATGGACGATACTGAGACGACCGACCACAGACAGGATTTCGCTATGACACCCGAACCCTCGGCCCCGCCCGATACACCCCCGCACGCCCGTCCCTATCGACCCTTCACGGTAAACGGCCCCTATGGGGCCCACCGGATCTATTCCTACCGGGGACCGTGGATGCCGCCGATGGATTATGGCGTGGGGCCGGAGCGGGTGAGGTATATGCAGCGGCTTTATCGGTTTTATGGGTTATGGTTGGGGGGGCTTTTCCTCCTGATTCCCTATCTTTGCCTCTTGGGGGGACGTCTGCTGGCGGCCATCCCGAATATGAGCGCCATGGACCGTGTCATGAATCACGCCCTGCCGATCGTCGATCTGGTTGCCAATCATTACCCGAACTCGGCTGCGGTGGCCGCCGCCATGTCCATCAACCTCGTTGTCTTGACCTTGCTTGCTACGCTCGTCGTCGGACTGCGATGGCATGCCTATAAGGACGATGGCTATTCGGATGTCTCCATGGCCTTGTACAACGCGAGATGGAGAAAAAGCTTTGCTCAGCAAAAACCCTTGAATAATGCCAGGCTGGCATATCGTGTAGGGAATCATCTTGGCTTTTTTTCCTTGATACTGGCTGCGCCATCGATTGTTATGGCCCTTCTACGCGTGAATAACCCCTACCTTAATTTTTTAGATGTAGGGATCTTTGACGGGCGGATCTTTACGGTGCGCTTGTTATGGAATGGGCCCTTGTCTTTCCTGAAGGGCGCCACCCATTCTCATGCGGCGTTGCTCGCGCTCATGTTTTTTCAGAACGGAGCCATTTATACTGCTTTCGTGGGCCTTCTCTATTGTGGTCTGTGGCCATGGCGCCGCGCGGCTTATCGTAATGATCAGGCGTATATGCGGAGTGTATATGCGGATTCCTGACGCTCCAGTACGGCTACGACGAATATCCGTACACGGTGGCATCATGCTTCACCCAATGGCAAGGCTTCATTATAGGGTGACTGAACCGCCGATATCAGGCACCTCTTTCTAAAACCACGGAGTGAATAGTCTATGAGTACAGTTGCCACAGGCGTGACAGGTCCAACGGATTCTCAGACCACAGCCGGATCATCAGGTAGTGGAGTAACGTTTGGTAGTGTATTCACAGATACTGTAACGGCGATAGGCGCGTATATTGCGAGAGCCCGCGCCGCGACATTGGCAGATGTTGGTGCAGCGGAGGAAGGCATTACCGCGACTGATGTCGCAATTGCGGGCGTAGCGGCGATTCCCGGTCTACTAACCGGAGATGTTGCAGGTTCCATCATTGGAGGAGCTGCGGCGTTAGGGGTAGGCTATGCTCGACATAGATCCAATGACGGCACCATTTATGGCTGTCTTCGCGCTTACTGTGGCTGACGGTGGGACACAGGAGATAATGAAAGATCTCGAAAGGCTTGCGGGAGCCAAAAGACCTGCGCATCAGCACGCGCAACCGATACGCCATTCCAATAATAGCGGCACGATATCCGAATCGGCTTTTAACGCGGCCGATGTAGAATGGACGACGGTTACTGGTCATGTTTCAGAATCGTCAGTCGATAACCACTTTTCGCGTCAATTTTCCGGGAAATCTGCAAACGGTGCAACCACCGTATCTCAACAGAGCGCAGGGACATATAAAAATAGCTACTCGTATCAGAACTATGCTGGCGTAACAAGAGAGTCATTTCACCACGGTAAGACAACGAAAAAAATTGCCGAGATTCAGAACGGAAGCACGCTAAAGTACGCCAGCAAAGGGTCCGTGGACAACGGTAGGACGACCACACAAGATGTCTTCATCATGAAAGCTGACGCCATAAAGAGCTCGAATGAAAAGGTCGTGCATGACTATGGTCGATCAACGACGTTTACCAATGTCAGTACGACGAGTTCCACGAACGGACATACATATGGATATGGCAAGACAACGGATGTATATAAAAGCTCTCGTGCCGGTGTCCCTGAAAGCGAGTATTTCTCCACCAATTTTGGGGAAACAAAGACTTATCTTTCGCCAAGCGTGTACGAGCATCAATTGCATGGTGGACAAACAAAAACTTACGCTACATCTAGCAGCTACAATAGATCTTTACATAACGGAAAAACCATAAACTATATTAAATATGGATCTACGGCCTATGACTCACGAAACTATGGAGAAAGTTATTCCTATCAGCACGGAGCAACTAGTATGCGATCGGAAAACTATGGAGAGTCGTATACATATCAGCACGGAAGAACAGTGACTCAGTCACGGGGATTTGGATTAACGGTAACGCGTAGTAATGGGCACACATACGAGCATTCTATAAACGGAGGAGAGACATTCTCCGAAAGCAACGGATCCACATTTTTGACGGAGAGCGGGGGTGGGCGAAGCTTTACATATCATAGTCCGACAGAGTATGTAGTGGCGAAAAACTATGGCAGCACATATTTTATCAATAACGGAACCGTAGTATTTGCATATTCCCTGCTCAATGGCGGTAGCTATCTTGACAACCCAATTTTGCTTAATCAGCAGACGGGAAACAGCAGGACTTATAACCCACTCGTTCCCGGGGCCTCTGGCGGAACAAATCCACTGATAGGCTGATGTTGTGACAAAAATAAGAGGTATGCGGGAGTATGGACACTATTCAGGGCGGTCGGAAACCGAACACACAGAATAATGGCGATCGTGAAAGTGATATCACGGACGCTGGTTTAGTGGAAATAGGTAGGCTAGAGGCGGAATTGGTAGCGCGACGATTGCCGGAAGCGCTGGCTATTGCCAACCAACTTTTGCGAGCGCACCCTCGTGACTCGCGTGTCTTGGCAGTGTGTGGGCAGGTGTTTTTTCAGGTGGGGCAGTGGGCTGTTGCGCGTGATGCTTTTCGCGGAGCCTTAGCCTTAGGTGGGGATAATGCGAAGTGGCATGACGCGGCTGGACGTGCGTCCCTGTTGATGCGGGACTGGGTAGGCGCTGAAGCGCATTTGCGCCGCGCTTTGGCCACCAGTCGCGACGATGCGGACCTCCAGATACATTTGGCAATAGCCTTGCTTGAAATGGATCGGCCACGGCAAGCGCAGAGTCTGTTGATGCGCGTTGCGCGGATAGCGCCGGAACGTGTGGATGTGTACCGCTTGTTGGCGCGAGTTGCGCGGGTTATGGGCCGTCCAGAAGAAGCATTAGCACGTTTTCGGGCAGCTATTGCGCGGGCACCAGAGCACGGTCCGGATTACATGCAGTGTGGGGATATACTACAGGAATTGGGGCGGTTAGGGGACGCGATAAAGAGATCGG
>JAJZKY010000470.1 GCA_021803885.1 Planctomycetota bacterium | reverse complement strand
CTATAAGCCGATTTCAAATTCACAATCAGGACCAGGCGCAGAAGTATGATCGGGTTAAACCCCTGGGGGCGGCCGGCGGCGCTCACGCCCGTCCAGGGATTGGGGCGTGGTTGAGTCGGATCAAGATCGCTGCCGACCTGCGTGTGCCACTTGGGGCATTCGTTACCAACCCATGGCGCTGCGGTGCCGGTTACAAAATAATTGGCTGCCGCATCGGTGATACGCGTTCGCGCGGGATGCTGCTCAAAGGCGGCGACGGTCTGGTGGAAAACAACGTGGTGCATGGTTGTGGAATGGCGGCCATTTCCATCGGGCCCGAGGTGTGGTGGCGCGAAGCCGGTTATGTCCATCATGTGGTGATCATGAATAATAAATTAATCCGGAACGGAAAATCCGGGCCGGGAGGCTTTTTCGCCGCCATCTTCGTGCATGGCCATGGTGCAATAGGTAATTCCAATATCCGAATCGAGCAAAATGATTTTAAGGCCAATTTTTCCGGTGATGTATTTGTGCAATGGACCAGGCACGTCCGCATCGTGCGCAACGCTTTGACACCGCCTTCCAAACCGGCGTTTCCGGGTGAGCACCGCCAACCTGCCATTGTGGTGAAGAACTCCCGGTTTGTCTCCGTTCATGACAATCACGTGGCCCATGGCACGCACTACGCCCACCCGGCGGTAGTCATCAAGTGACAATATGTGCATAATGTGAATGATATGGTGGCTGCATGGGCGCAGCCGGTTGGTGCAGCGCGGAGGATAAACTCATGAGATGGCGACGGTTAATCGGTCTGTGTGCGGCCATGATCCTGACGGGGGTGTCGATGGCGTCGGCGTGGCAACCCGCACCCTGCCGATTGATGACTCGATGGGCACGTCAGGTGCGGCCCGACCGTGCCTGGACGCATTATCCCCGGCCGCAGATGCGTCGGACTATCTGGAAAAATCTCAATGGTCTGTGGCAATATGCCATCACATCACGCCACCTATCAATCGCGCCTGGACGATGGGATGGTCATATTCTTGTGCCATTTTCCGTGGATTCGGCTCTCTCCGGCGTGGGTAAAATTATGCTACCCAGTGATTGCATCTGGTACCATCGCTCGTTTTCCCTTCCAGATAGTTGGCACGGAAAACAAATACTGCTGCACATCGAGGCCGCCAATTGGGAAACCTGGATATATGTCGATGGCCATCTCGTCGCACGGCACCGGGGAGGCTATTCGCCCATTACCGTCAACATCACGCGCGACCTGCACGCAACGGCACACCATCAAATAACCATTCGCGTCTGGGACCCGGCGGGGGAACGCTTTGAACCACGCGGGAAGCAGGTGTTGCGCCCGTCGGGTATGTATTTCACCGAGTGCAGTGGCATCTGGGGCACGGTTTGGCTTGAACCCGTAAGCCCCATGCACATCGCATCCCTTGTTATTGTGCCGCATCTGAAAAGGAAATTATTTGCGCTCAAAGCCCTCACCGCCGACACCGGGGCGAACGGGTTGGCTATCCGCGCCGTGCTCCTCGATGGCAATAAAAAAGTGACCGTCCGTACCGGCCGCCCCGGCCATTTTATCGATCTCGCCGTCGCACACCCGCATTTGTGGACCCCGCACTCGCCATTTCTTTACAACTTGCAGGTAACGCTTTTGCACCAAGGTCGAATGGTTGACCGTGTGACAAGCTACGCCGGGATGCGTTCCATCACCATCGGCCCCGGCGTTGGAGGGCGCACTCAAATATTGCTCAATGGCAAACCCGTTTTTCAGCGCGGCTTTCTTTACCAAGGTTACTGGCCGGCCGGGCTTTACACACCGCCGGGCGATCGTGCCATGGCTTACGATATCAGTACGGCCAAACAAATGGGTTTTAATATGTTTCGCGTTCATCAAATTGTGGAGCCGCGGCGTTTTTATTATCTTGCGGACCGGCTGGGATATTTAATCTGGCAGGATATGCCGGCCGCGTGGCCTCCGGGAAGGCGCGGCCTCACACACGCGCAAGTCCGTCAGCGGATTTTGGCCGGCGGAAACTGGGGTGCCATCGGCCCCATACCCGCGTATGAGCGGCGTGAATATCGCCGTGAACTTACCGCCATGATTAAGGAACTTCGTAACGATCCGTCCATTGTCGTATGGACACCATTTAATGAAGGATGGGGTATCCATAATGTCCCCGGAATTGTTCATCTGATACATCAGCTTGATCCGAGCCGCCTGATCGATGCCGACAGCGGTGTGAATGTCAATCCTATTTACAAAAACTATTACCTGATTCCCGGCAATGTGGTGGATATCCACCACTATCCCGGGCCGCGCGCCATTGCCCCGTCGCGTACCCAGGCCGCATCCGCTGGAGAATGCGGTGGTGTATGGTATCCTCTTGTAAAACATTATTGGCCCAATACACCGATAACGCGGCCGTACAGTCGATCTGCTGCCCTTGCACGCTACCGCAAAGATTGGCGCGAAGCGTGGCAATTGCGGCATCGCCTCGGTATTTCCGCTATTGTGTTCACTGAATTAATGGATCAGGAACAGGAGATCGGTGGCCTGCTGACCTACGACCGTGTGCCGAAATTTTCCATCAGGACCATTCGACGTATCACACTGAACCGGTAACGTCTGCCGCAGGCTCAGGCACTACCGCCGACGTCGCACGCTCGGCGCGACTCGCGCATGTGAGAATGCCTCCGGTGCAAAATTCATGGTGTAGATCGCTTGATACGCTTAATCGTCACCGTCCAACCCGCATCACTTGGCGGCGGTGAAACGTGAAATGAGTGATGCATCGGCTTATTGATGACAATCTTGGAAAACACCGCCGTCGTTGGTGTCCCGTCGGGATCGACGCGTCGGATTAACACCGGCAACTTCAGCCGCGTGTTGATGACAAAAGTAAGCGAGTCAAACGTAAAAGCCTTAGGATCGCGCGGTTTGAGTTTAATACCCACCGTGTGGGGGCCTTGATGTTTCACCTTTACCAACGCAATTTGAAATTCGCGTTCTACTGTCTTTGGCCTCTGTCCGATGGGTATCGGTATGGGGCCTTGGCCCAGCTTAAGTGGATTAAAATGGCCGCCTGGGGGGGCAATTTCAATTTTTCGGTAAATTTTCGCCGATCCATTACGGTCAATCAGCCACCGCCCGTCAAAAATAATATCATGATCCGCGTGATGCCGGGCAATGGCACCGTCCACCGCCAAAATACTGAAGTGAATATCAAACCGCGTCCGCCCGCTTTTGGCTCTTTGATACCAGATGCGGCCGATGTTAATGTCGGTTTCACCCGATCGCAAATGGTTGACCGTTACCCGGACAGCCGCCGAAAAATTTTTCAGTGTCTTCCCGCGACGATAGAGCATTGTCAAAATCGCCTTCACTCTTGGGCTTACGGACGCGGGCCGGGCTGTTTTCGGCTTTGCCATTGCGGGTGTGGTGACGGCCGCCATCGTCGGCTCGGCGATGGACGCGGCCGTCGCATGGAGTCCCGGCGTCAGGATGGCAGCCGCTGTGGGCAAAGCGACCAGAACAATCCGCATAATGAGCATTCGCATCACGATGCCTTCTTCATACGCACCGCATAGCGGTCCGGTTCTTCAACCAACGCCGTCATATCCTCCAATGATCGGATATGAAAATCGGCATCATCGGCAAAATACGGCAGCGGCTCATTGGGCTCCAATAGCAAAACACTTCGCACCGCTGCTGCCTGCGCTGCCTGAATATCAAAAATATAATCGCCCACCATCAGTGTGCGGTCCAGTTCCACACCCAGCCGCCGTGCGATTCGCCAAATGCTTTCCGGATGTGGCTTCATCGGCAAGTCGTCCCGACTGGCGATATGGTCAAAATCCAATGAATGGCGGCCCAGGATGGTCTCCACACTTCGACGGCTGTTGCGCGACAGTAACGCCGTTCGGATGCCCAGCGACTGCAGGCGGTACAAAACGGTTTTCGCACCGGAACGCAGTTCCGACGCCATCGCCCCCTCATGTTCAAATTGGTGCAGCGCTTCCCAAGCGGCTGTCTGCTTATCGGCAGGTAATGCGGCAATCCATTCCAGCACCGGCTCACGCAATTCAATACCCAGCCGCTGACGCAAGTCCTGAAAATTAAGTGCGTCAATGGTGAGAGTTCCATCCATATCAAAAATAATCAGATCAAAATGTCGTCGGCCATTCATACCTCCGATTATAGCTCCAATCCGCCTTGATATGACGGCTGCCGCCGATTGTTTGCCACGTTCTCTTTCTGCCGTATTCTAATCGCCAAGCGGCACTGGTTCATCGCGCCCATGTGCCAATCTGAAAGGAATCAGCCAATGAGACGCCTCGTTCTTATCGTTGTCTGTTGGGCCGCCATTTTCCCACCGCTCATATCCCGGGCTGCGCTGCTGCGGGGAACGCTGGCCAATGGTTATATGATCGTGCCCGTGCACCGAGTGCCGATAAATTACGATGCCGGATTTTCCATGTATACCGCAGCCTGGCCTCTGCTGCTGCGATATCCGGGTCATCAATTTCAGTCCGGACTTTTCGGCACGTGGATGGCGGCCCAATACGCGGGCAAGCAGCCACCTCATCTCTATTCCGATATCGAAGGCGGCCTTGGCTGGTGGCGCGATACACGCTTTCCCACAGCCGCCCCCAAGTTCCGCCTCGGTGGCGT